>DATAGR010000254.1:0-8085 GCA_036263575.1 Aquihabitans sp.
CTGACCCAGACGGCGGCCCTGGAGCTCGGCCCGAGCGTGCGGGTCAACGCCGTCGCCCCCGGCATGATCCACACCCCGCTGACCGACGTCGTGGTGGCCAACCCGGCGTGGCGCGCCGCCGCCGAGTCCGGGACCCCCGCCGGGCGCCTCGGCACGGCCGACGAGGTCGCCGAGGTCATCGCCTTCCTCGCCAGCGACGCCGCCTCGTACGTCACCGGGCAGACGATCGTCGTCGACGGCGGGTCCGTGCTGCCCAGCCTCCAGTCCGACGCGCTGCTGCGCGCCATCTCCGAGGACGGCTTCGGATGAGCGCCGAGCCGGTCGACGACGGCCTCACGGTGGGCGACCGGATCCGCAACCTCCTCGGGACCTACTGCGAGCGCATCGACGCCGGCGACTTCGCCGGCGTGGGGGAGCTGTTCGCTCGCGGCGGCCTGGCGGCCGGTGCGCCGGATGCCCCGCCGTTCGTGACCGGGGCCGAGGCCGTGCGTGCCTTCTACGAGGGCGGCACCCGGCTCCACGACGGCAGCCCCCGGACCAAGCACGTCGTGGCCGACACGGTGCTCGCCGGACCGGCGGCCGACGGCTCGGTCACGGCGCGGTCGTCCTACGTCGTGTTCCAGGCGACGGACGAGCTGCCGTTGCAGGCGATCATCGCCGGGCGCTACGTCGACCGCTTCGAGCAGGACGGCGACGGGAGCTGGTGGTTCGCCCGGCGCCACTTCGCCGTCGACCTCATGGGCGACCTCTCGCACCACTGGGCCGGCCCCACCGGCTGAGCCGCCGGGAGCGCGGCGGCGGGCCGGTACCGTCTGGCGATGCCCGTGGAGCCGATCGACCCAGGCACGGGGCCCGGCGGGCCGGGCGGGCCGGGCCGCACGGGCGACGCCACCTGGATCACCCGCCTCGACCCGAGCACCGACCCGCTGGCCCGGCCGGACGGCGCCCGCCTGGCGGTCAAGGACTGCATCGACGTCGCCGGCGTGGTCACCACCGCCGGCTCGCCGGCGGTCGCCGCCACGGCGCAGCCTGCCGCCGCCGACGCCGCGTGCCTGGCCGGCAGCCGGGCCGCCGGCGCCCGGATCGAGGGCAAGGCGAACCTCCACGAGCTGTGCTTCGGCTCCTCGGGCGTCAACCCCCACTACGGCACGCCCGTGAACCCCATCGACCCCCGGCGGGTGCCGGGCGGCTCGTCGAGCGGGTCGGCGGTCGCGGTGGCGACGGGCCAGGCCGACATCGGCATCGGCACCGACACCACCGGCTCCATCCGCAACCCCGCGGCGTGCTGTGGCATCACGGGCCTCCGGGCGACGTGGGGCGCGGTGCCGCTCGCCGGCGTCCGGCCCCTCGCGCCGTCGCTCGACGCCGTGGGGGTGCTGGCCCGCACCGTCACCGAGCTGGCCGTCGGCGCCACGCTCCTCGACCCGCGCCTCACCGCCGGCGACCTCGCCCCCTCGCCCACGGTCGGGCGGTTCCGCCTCCCCGACACCGACCCGACGATCGACGCGGCCATCGACTCCGCCCTGCTGGCCGCCGGGCTGGTCGCGGTCGAGGTCGAGCTGCCGGGGTGGGCCGACGCCCACGCCGCCGGGCTGACCGTGCTCTTCGGCGAGGCGCTCCTGGTCAACGACGACCTCTGGCGGGACCACCGCCACGAGCTGGGCGACGACCTCGTCGAGCGGTTCACGTTCGCCCAGGCGATCGGCCCGGGCGAGCTGGGCGAGGCGAGGGCCCGTCGCGAGCCGTGGCGCCAAGAGCTGGCCGACGTGCTGGGCTCCGTCGGCGTGCTGGCCCTGCCGACGATGGCGCAGTACCCGGCCCGCATCGGCCGCCACGCGGTGGCGCCCAACCCGGCCGCCCCGGCGGTCAGCCTCTCCGGGCACCCGGCGCTGGCCCTCCCCGTGCCGTCCGGCGGCCTGCTGCCCGCCAGCGTCCAGCTCGTCGCCCCCGACCACCACGAGCCCCGGCTCCTCGCCACCGCCGTGGCCATCGAGGACGCGCTGGCGCCCTGACCGCCACCATGCGCCGAGGCGGTGGCGCGACGCCATGGCGGGCGTGGCATGCTGAAACGAGAACGTGTTCTCGTTTTGGCGAGCGCACCGCCGGCGACGGCGGGCACCCGCCGACCGATGCCGACAGGGGATCGCGGTGCAGGAACTGGGCAGTGGGAAGACCGCCGAACGGCCGGTGCGCCTCGGCGGCGCCCTGGTCACGATCGTCGAGCCGCATCGCGGCCACGAGGTGGCGTACAACCGCTGGTACGAGCGGGACCACTTCTACGCCGGCTGCATGATCGGCGCCTGGAACATCAGCGGCGCCCGCTTCGTGGCCACGAGGGACCTGAAGGCGCTGCGGTACCCCGCCGACTCACCGGTGATCCCCGACCCGACGACGGGGTCGTACCTGGCGCTCTACTGGGTGCTCGCCGGCGGGTTCGGCCAGTGGATGCAGTGGGGGAGCGCGCAGGTGCAGTGGCTCCACGAGCACGGCCGCATGTTCGAGGAGCGCGATCACGTGCACACGCTCATGTACAAGTTCCGCACCCAGTACGAGGCGCCCGACGGCGTGCCGGTCGAGCTGGCGCTCGACCACCGGTCGCCGTACGTCGTGGTCGTCGTCGGCGAGCCGGCCGACGGCACGAGCCTCGACGACGTCGACGCCTGGTTCGCCGAGCAGCCGCTGCTCGGCGTGGTGGGGGCCGAGCTCACCGCCATCCCGCTGCCGAGCGACGCCGCCGCCGGCGTGCGCGCCGACCGGGCCGAGAACCGCTTCTGCCAGCTCTGGTTCGTGGACGACGACCTCCCCGCCACGTGGGACGCGACCTTCGCGGGCCTGGGCGACCGCTACCGGGACGCCGGGCTCGGCGAGCTGGTGCTCGTCGCCCCGTTCCGGGCCACGATCCCGGGCACCGACACGTACACCGACGAGCTCTGGTGAGCCCCCGACCCACATCTGACGGTCCGTCAGATCAGAGGTAGCATCATGGCCATGGCCGACTTCCCGAAGATCATCTCGGTCGACGATCACGTGATCGAGCACCGGAGGGTCTGGCTCGACCGCCTCCCGGCGAAGTACCACGACGTCGGCCCCCGCACCATCCAGGAGCGGGGCACGATGCAGTTCGTGGGCGGCAACTTCAGCTACCAGCCGTCCGACGACGGCGAGCTGTGCGACTGGTGGCTGTACGAGGACAAGAAGGTCCCCCAGACCCGCCTGTCGGCCGCCGTGGGCTTCGACCGCGACGAGGTGAAGGTCACCGGCATCACCTACGAGGAGATGCGGCCCGGCTGCTGGGACCCCAAGGCCCGCCTCGAGGACATGGACGCCAACTGGACCGAGGCCCAGATGTGCTTCCCGTCGTTCCCCCGCTTCTGCGGGCAGACGTTCATGGAGGCGTCCGACAAGGAGCTCGCCGACCTCTGCGTCAAGGCCTACAACGACTGGATGGTGGAGGAGTGGTGCGGCGACTCGGGCGGTCGCCTGATCCCGCTCACGATCACCCACCTCTGGGACGCCGACCTGGCCGCCGCCGAGGTCCTCCGCAACGCCGAGCGGGGCGTGCGCGCCGTCTGCTTCAGCGAGATCCCGCCGTACCTGGGCCTGCCGTCGATCCACACCGACTACTGGGAGCCGTTCTTCCGGGCGTGCGCCGAGACCGGCACGGTGATCAACATGCACATCGGCTCGTCGTCGAAGATGCCGTCGACCTCCGCCGACGCCCCCGCGGCGGTGGGCTCGACGCTGACGTTCGGCAACGCCATGAGCTCCA
The DNA here is from genome assembly GCA_036263575.1 of Aquihabitans sp. GTDB lineage: Bacteria > Actinomycetota > Acidimicrobiia > Acidimicrobiales > Iamiaceae > Aquihabitans. The sequence goes on from DATAGR010000254.1 coordinate 3,770, forward strand.
TGGCCGACTGGTTGTTCTCCGGCTGGCTGGCCCGGCTGCCCGACCTCAAGCTCGCCTACAGCGAGGGCCAGATCGGCTGGATCCCCTACATCCTCGAGCGGGCCGACAACGTCTGGGAGGAGAACCGGGCGTGGGGCGGCGTGGCCGACGTGGTCGACGAGCCGCCGAGCACCTACTACTACCGCCAGATCTACGGCTGCTTCTTCGACGACGTCTACGGCCTCGAGAACATCGAGAAGTGCGGCGTCGACAACATCTGCTTCGAGACGGACTACCCCCACTCGGACTCGACGTGGCCACGGTCGAAGGACGTCGGGCTGAAGCTCATGGGCGACCTGCCCGACGACGTCGTGCAGAAGCTGGTGCGCGGCAACGCCATCAAGCTGTTCGACCTGCCGTTCGCGCCCTGATGGCCGACGAGTACCGGCTGCTGATCGGCGGCGACCACGTGGCCGGCGACGGCGCCTACGAGGTCGTCGACCCGTCCACCGAGCAGGTCGTGGGCCAGGCTCCCGACGCCTCGGTGGACCAGGCGGCCGCGGCGTGCGCCGCGGCGCGCGGGGCGTTCGACGGCTGGTCGCGCACGTCGCAGGAGGAGCGCAGCGCCCTCCTCAGCCGGGTCGCCGACCTCATCGACGCGCACCGCGACGAGCTGGTGCCCCTGGTCCAGGCCGAGACCGGCGCCACCATGCGCGTGGCCAAGACCATGCAGGTGCCGCAGGCGGCGGCCCGGTTCCGTCGCTACGCCCAGGTGGAGTCGGACCTCGTGCCGCTGCCGCCGGCCGTCATGCCCACCACCGCGCTGGCGCCGGGCGGCATCATCGGCGGGGTCGAGCACCGGGCGCCGGTCGGCGTGGTGGCCGCCCTGGCCGCCTACAACTTCCCGGTCACCAACATGGCCGGGAAGATGGCGCCCGCCCTGGCCATGGGCAACACGCTCGTGGTGAAGCCACCGGTGCAGGACCCGCTCGGCGTGATCCGCATGGGCGAGCTGTTCGAGGAGGCCGGCTTCCCGCCCGGGGTGGTCAACGTGGTGTCGGCGTCGAGCGTCGAGGCCGCCGAGGCGATCACCACGTCGCCCGACGTCGACATGGTCTCGTTCACGGGGTCGACGGGCGTCGGGTGCCGCATCGCCGAGGTCGCCGGCAAGCAGATGAAGCGGCTGCTGCTCGAGCTCGGCGGCAAGGGCGCCGCCATCGTGTTCGACGACGCCGACCTGAAGAACGTGGTGAGCAACGTCTCGAGCACGTGGACCTTCCACTCGGGCCAGATCTGCACGTCGCCCACCCGGGTCGTGGTGCAGCGGGGCGTGTACGACGAGCTCGTCGGCGCCCTCACCGCCATGGCGCCGCACCTGAAGGTGGGGGACCCGCTCGAGCGCGACACCGTCGTCGGCCCGGTCATCACCGAGGCCCACCGCGACCGCGTCGAGGCGCTGATCCGCACCGCCACCGACGAGGGCGCCACCCTCGCCGTCGGCGGCAAGCGCCCCGAGGTCGACACCGGCTTCTACGTCGCACCGACCCTCGTCGTCGACGCCACCAACGAGATGACGGTGGCGCGCGAGGAGGCCTTCGGTCCGGTGATCACCGTGATCCCGTTCGACACCGAGGACGAGGCGATCCAGATCGCCAACGACAGCCCGTACGGCCTCTACGACTACGTGTTCTCGGCCGACTCCGGCCGGGCCATGGCGGTGGCCAAGCTGCTCCGGGCCGGCAACGTCGGCATCAACACGCTGCAGCGCAACCACGAGGCCGCGTTCGGTGGGTTCAAGTACAGCGGCGTCGGCCGCGACGGCGGCTCGTGGGGCCTCCACGCCTACAGCGAGCTCCAGTCGATCGTGTGGAAGGGATGAGGGACGACGTGACGAGGACGGCGCCGTGAAGGCCATCGTGTGGACCGGGGCGCTCGAGGTGCGCGACGACGTCGAGGTCCGCGACCTGCGACCCAACGAGGTGCGGGTGAAGATCCACGCCGCCGGCCTCTGCCACAGCGACGTCAGCGTCGTCGACGGCACGATCCCGTTCCCGACGCCGGTGGTCATGGGCCACGAGGGCGCCGGGGTGGTCGAGGAGGTCGGCGCCGCGGTGCGGAAGGTGGCCGTGGGGGACCACGTGGTCCTCACGACCCTGGGCAACTGCGGCATGTGCGACGCGTGCGACCGGGGCCAGCCCACGCACTGCCGTGACACCGCCGGGAAGCTCAAGGCGCCGTTCACGGTGGCCGGCGAGCGGGCGTTCCAGTTCGCCAACGCCGGCGTCTTCGCCGAGCACACCGTCGTCACCGAGACCCAGGCCGTGGTGATCGACCGCGACGTGCCGCTGGCGTCGGCGTCGCTGATCGGGTGCGCGGTGCTCACCGGCACCGGCGCCGTCCTCAACCGGGCCCGGCCCCGGCCCGGCCAGTCGGCGCTCGTGATCGGCATCGGCGGCATCGGCCTCAACGTCCTCCAGGGCCTGGCCCTGTCGAACTGCGGGCCGATCATCGCCGTCGACGCCAACCCGGCCAAGGAGGCGGCCGCCCGGCAGTTCGGCGCCACCCACTTCATCGCCGCCGGCCCCGACGTCGACACCGCCGAGGCGGTGCGGGCCATCTGCCCGACCGGCGTCGACCACGCCTTCGAGTGCGTCGGCCACCCGGCGCTGATCCGCCAGTCGATCGACCTGCTCGACTGGGGTGGTCAGTGCATCCTCCTCGGCGTGCCGAAGTTCGGCAGCGAGGCCAGCTTCCAGGTCAACACGCTCTACAACGACAAGTCGATCATGGGCTGCCGCTACGGCTCGGCCCGGCCGCACCACGACATCCCGCTGTTCATCGACCTGTACCGGGCCGGGAAGCTGAAGCTCGACGAGCTGGTCTCGGCCACCTACGCGCCCGACGACGTGCAGGCCGCGCTCGACGCCATGCACGGTGGCGGTCTCAACCGGGCCGTCCTGACCTTCACCTGAGGGCGACCGTCAGGGGTCGGAGGAGGCGAAGGCCACGCCCATCGAGGAGCGCTTGGCGTCGTACATGGCGGCGTCGGCGGCCTCGATGAGCTGGGCCGGCGACCGCTCGCCGCGCTCGGAGAGGGCGACGCCGATCGACGTGGAGAGGATCAGCTCGACGCCGTCGATGTCGATCGGCGCGCCGATGGCGTCGAGGATGCGCTCGGCGACGCTGGACGCCCCCTCCCGACCCAGGCCCTCGGCGATCACCACGAACTCGTCACCGCCCAGGCGGGCGGCGGTGTCCTCGGCCCGCACGACCTGGTTGATGCGGCGGGCGACCTCCTGCAGGAGCTGGTCGCCGACGTGGTGGCCGTGGAGGTCGTTGACCTCCTTGAACCGGTCGAGGTCGAGGAAGAAGACGGTGACGGCGGCGGGGTTGCGGCGGCTGCGGGCCACGGCCTGGGCCAGCCGGTCCTCGAGCAGGGTGCGGTTGGGCAACCCGGTGAGCGGGTCGTGGGTGGCCTGCATCGAGAGCTCGTCGGCGGTGGCCCGGTCGAGGGTGATGTCGTCGAACACGGCGACCCAGCCCCCGGCCCGGTCGCTCACCTCGCTGATGGCGTTGAAGCGGGCCCGGACCCACCGCTCGACGATGTCCACGGTCACCCGGAGGTCGACGACCTCGGTGGTGCCCCGCTGCAGGACCCGCTCGGCGGCGGCGCGGGCGTCGGTGCGGCTCGAGGGGTCGAGCGCCTCCAGCCAGCCGTCGCCGTAGAGGTCCTCGGTCGGCGACCAGAGCAGCTCGCGGGCCGCCGGGTTGGCGTAGCGCACCGCACCCGAGGCGTCGGCGGTGAGGATCCCGGAGGCCAGCACCTCGGCAAGCTGCTCGAACCGGTCGACCGGGGGCTGGCCGGGATCGGGCGTGGGGGGCACCCGGCCAGCCTAGGACCGACAATTCACCCCACCGGTAGCGCCTTGGCGCAGGCCACCGATCGAGTGACACGACCGTCAGCGTGGCCGCCGCCCGGCGACGGCGCTGGTCAGGGCCCCCTGCCGGGACCGAGCGCCCCGCCGACCACCGTCCCGACGAGCCGTTCCCGCGGCACGGCGCCGAAGCAGCGGCTGTCGTACGCGTCGGCCCGGTCGTCGCCCAGCACGTAGACCGAGCCGACCGGCACGCGGATCACCTCGGGCCGGTCGTCGCAGGTCGCCGTGGTGCGCGTGCCCCGGGGCAGGTACGGCTCGGCCAGCGGGTCGCCGTCGACCACCACGCGGCCGTCGGCGTCCAGGCGGACGATCTGGCCGCCGACGGCGACCACGCGCTGCACGAGCACGCGGTGGCCGGTGGTGGCGGCCCGCGGGCGCTCGAACGCGACGATGTCGGCC
>DATAGR010000255.1:0-3879 GCA_036263575.1 Aquihabitans sp.
GACGGGCACCAGGTCGAGCACGGGGGGGAACTCGGGCGCATCGTCGTCGAAGCGCTGCTCCTCGCGGTCGATGCCGGTCATGGCCGCCACGCGGGCGGAGCGCCGCTCGACTCGCTCCCGCTGGCCGGCGACGCCCGCCGCCTTGCGCTGCACCGAGACGGCGAGGGCGGCGCCCGTCGCCAGCACGACCCCGACGGCTGCGAGGTCCCGCACCGGCACCGGCCCGACGACCCGGCCGACGACCACCGACGCCAGCGCCAGCAGGCCGAACACCCCCCGCATCAGCCAGCCGTACCCGAGGCCGACCTCGCGGCGGCGGGTCGTGAGCCAGGTGAAGAACAGGCCGCCGACCGCCCACTGGAGCAGGAAGGACGCGGCATCGAGGCGGATCATCTCGGTGCCGAGGGTACGGACCGGGCGGTCCGGTGGGCCACTCGGCACCGGGTACCGTGCGGCCGATGGTCCAGCACCGATCGGCGGTCGAGGGCGGCCACCACGTCCTGCTCGTCGGGTCGGCGGGCGGCCACCTCGCCCAGCTCGTGCGGCTGGCGCCGTGGTGGCAGGCGCACGACCGCACGTGGGTCACGTTCGACAAGCCCGACGCCCGCTCGCTCCTCGCCGACGAGGACGTCGTGTGGGCCCACCACCCGACCACCCGCAACGTCCCGAACCTGGTGCGCAACCTCGTGCTCGCCGTGCGAGAGGTCCGACGCCGCCGTCCGTCGGTGGTCGTCTCCACCGGTGCGGGCGTGGCCCTCCCCTTCTTCGTGATCGCGCGGGTGCTCGGGATCCCGACGGTGTACGTCGAGGTGTTCGACCGGATCGACTCCCCCACCCTCACCGGGCGCCTCTGCCGGCCCTTCACCACGCGGTTCTGCGTGCAGTGGCCCGAGCAGCAGGTGCTGTACCGGGGCAGCGTCGTGATCGGTCCGCTGCTGTGAGCGACGCTGCCCGTCCGCCGGCCGGCGCTCGTGTGCCAGCCCACCGGGTCGTCGTCACCGTCGGCACCGACCACCACCGCTTCGACCGCCTGGTCGGGTGGGTCGAGGCGTGGGCCACCCGCCACCCCGACGTCGGGGTGCTGGTGCAGCGCGGGAGTTCGCGCCCGCCTGCGGGGGTCGATTCGGTGGAGATGCTCGGCTACGACGACCTGGTCGCAGCCATGGCCGCAGCCGACGCCGTGGTGGCCCAGGGCGGGCCGGCGGCCATCATGGACGCCCGGTCGGTCGGGCACCGGCCCATCGTGGTGCCCCGTCGCGGCACCCTCGGCGAGCACGTCGACGACCACCAGGTGACGTTCACCCGCTGGATGGCCGACCGCGACCTCGTCTGGTTGGCGTCGTCGGCCGAGGAGCTCGAGGCGCTGCTGGACCGGGCCGTCGGCGATCCGACCGCCCTGCGGATCCCGCCCGACGGGGGCGCCGTGGAGGGGACCATCGCCGCCTTCGCCGCCGTGGTGGATCCCCTGCTCGAGGGCGCCGGATCACGGCGCCGGCGCCGGCGTCGAGGCTGAGGGTCCGAGCACGTCCCCTCAGGCGACAGGCTCGGCCGACCGCTGCGGTGGCGGTGGCCCCCCTTGCGCCGGCGCGGCCTCGCTGAGCCCGGGCGCGCCGACGGCGCCCCGGAGGGCGCCGTCGGGGTCGCGCTGGTCGGTCGGCTCAGGCGAAGGCGTGGCGACGGCGCAGGCCGAGGGTGGCGGCACCGCCGGCCACCAGGAGCCCACCGACGACGGCCATCTGCGTTGCGTCGGAGCCGGTGATCGCCAGGCGCTCGCGTGCGGCGGGCGTGGCGGCGACGGACTCGCGGACGGCCGGCGGCGTCGAGTTGCTGACCACCGAGGTGGGCGGCGGCGCCGTGTAGTCGGGGTTGTCGACCGCACCGGCGGCGGAACCGAAGGCGAGGGCCACCGAGGCGACCACGAGGGCCAGGGCGAACTGGACGGACCGGCGCAGCGTCATGCCGGCACCCTACGAGACGAGCCTGGAGGAGTCAACACGCTGCGTGAAGTCCGCGTCGCGATCACTACGCACCGTCACATCTCTGGGGCGCCACGCCCGCACCGGGCCGGGACCGTTCAGCCCCCGACGGGCACCGTCCGCCGCCGATCGGTCTCGAAGGCCCGGCCGTCGACCGTCCACCGCGTGCGGGAGATCCGGGCGGACGGCTCCAGCACCACCTCGGCCAGGCCGGCCGGCAGCACCGCACGGACCTCCACCTCGCGCACGTCGCCGCGCAGCAGCGCCACCTCGCCGGCCACCACGACGGTCGGTCCGTCCGTGCCGAGGAGGGTCTGACGGGCCCCGTCGATCCGCACGTCGGCGGCGCCGGCCGGGAGGTTGACCACCACGATCCCCCGGTGCTCGCCCGCCTGCAGGCCGTCGATGTTGGGCCCGAGCAGGTAGCGCGGCCCGCTCGCCGGCGCCCGGTTCTCGATGCGGTAGGTGAGCGTGACGGCGGTGCGGTCACCGCCGACCGCCTCGGAGTCGAGCGTCGCGCTCGTCTCGACGTACGAGTCGAGCTTGTGGGCCGACCGGTTGAGCAGCGCCACCGACACCGACCGGTCCTCGAGGTGCCCGTCGGCGCCCGCGGTCGACCATGCCTCCTGGACCTCGGCGGCGGCCGACCAGACCACCAGGTTCCGTCGGGCGACCGAGTCGATCAGCGCCGTGGCCAGCTCGTCGAGCTCGAACTCGCCGGCCTCGATGCGCTCGAAGACCACGGTGGCGACCTCGCCCAGCTGGTCGCGCCGCTCGACGCGGTCGTCGCCGAAGCGCCGGTACTGCTCGCGCAGCAGCTCACCGCGCACGGTGTCGGCCGAGTACCGCACGCCGTCGACCTCGACCGGTCCCACCACGGCGAGGAGGCTGCGCAGCGCATCGACGTCCACCGCGATCACGCCGTCGACGGGCCCCCCACCGGGGACCTGGGCCCAGTTCGCGGCGGCCAGCGCCGCGCTCTGCGGGAAGTTGGCGGTCAGGGCCAGGTTGCGGAGGTCCCGCCCGCCGTCGAGCCACGGCCAGTTGGCGGCCAGGTCGCCGGTGACGGGCACCGACCCGGCCGGTAGCACCAGCTCCTGGGTGGGGCGCACCTCGCCCAGGGCGAGCCGCCCGCCCTCGAGCTCCAGCGGCGCCGCCGAGAGGAACATGCCGCTGCCGTTGCGCATCTCGGCGTTGTTGGCCCCCAGCAGCAGGTAGGAGGACGGGCCGGCCAGGAGGTCGGTGATGGCCCGGACGGCCCGGTCGGCCCGACGCAGCGTGGCCCGGCTGTCGTCGCGCTCCTCGTCGAGCTCGGTGACGGCCTCCGCCAGCGGCCCGGCGAGCGCGTCGGCGGACCCGGGATCGAGGGCTCCCAGGCCCCGCTCGGTGCGAGCGACGATCTCGGCGAGGTCCTCGAGGACCGCCAGGCGCTCCGGCCCGGCGGCCAGCGACCGGCTGGTGAGGTCCTGGAGGTCCCGGACGGCGTCGTCGGCGAGCCGGGTGGCGCCCTGCGAGGTGGCGACCACCCGATCACCGGCACGGACGTGGCGTCCGATCACGGGCAGGACCCGCAGCGGCGCCAGCACCGGGTGCCGCAACCGGGATCGGGCGCGGGCGAAGTCGTCGCCGGCCCGGTCGAGTGCCCGACCGGTCGCCGGGTCGAGCAGGCTGGAGGGCGTGACCCCGTCGCGCACGACCGTCAGCCGATCCCGACCTGCGGCGAGGGCGCTTCGCGCGTCGAGCAGGAGCCACGCCACCCCGGCGGCCCACAGGGCGACCGCACCGAGCGCGACGAGGACCACGGTGCGACGGCGAGGGCGGGCCATGATCGGCGAGCGTAGCGATCCACGCCCTTCTGGTGACAGCGCGTGACCGAACGGCCGCCATCCGCTACGTTGGGTGA
>DATAGR010000256.1:0-1839 GCA_036263575.1 Aquihabitans sp.
CATGCCGATGATGTCGATGTCGGAGTCCCGGGCGGCGAGGCGGCGGACGAGCTGCTCGCGCTGCTCGTCGGCGTTGTTCGGCAGGTCGACGGTCTGGATCTCGTAGCGGCCGCCGGAGGCCTCGTTGCAGGCCGACGCCGCATCCCGGAAGGCGCCGGAGGGCTCGTTGTAGACGTACCACTTGAGGACGCCGTCGTCGCCGCCGCCTCCGCCGCCGCACCCGGCCAAGCCCGTCGCCAGGAGGGCCGCCGCCGTGGCCGCCACCGCGCCGCCCCGGACGCGCCCGGATCGGCGGTGGCGCCGTCCCCTGCCTGCCATCCCTGCTCCTGTTCCGGCTGGCCGTTCCCCCTGCCGGCCGACCACTCGGGTCGCGCTGTGACGCCCGGCATACCCGAGGTGCGTGCACGTCATGCCATGCCGATGGAACTTGGCGTCTGACCTGCGGCGTGACCGCCGCGGGAGGGGTCCGTCCGGGTGACCCCGGCGGGTCCGAGCGGGTGACGGACGTACGATCCGGCCATGGACCTGCCGGTGATGCCACCCCTGCTGCCGATGCTGGCCAAGGCCGCGCCGGAGCTGCCGGATGCGGCCGAGGGCGACTACTGGTTCGAACCCAAGTGGGACGGCTTCCGGTGCCTCGTGTTCCGTGACGGCGACGAGGTCGAGCTCGGCTCGCGCAACGACCGTCCCCTCACCCGCTACTTCCCCGAGCTCCTGGACCCGTTGCGTGCGTCGCTCCCCCAGCGCTGCGTCGTCGACGGCGAGATCGTGGTCGCCGGCCCCGACGGGCTCGACTTCGACGCCCTCCAGCAGCGCATCCACCCCGCCGAGTCGCGGGTGCAGCTGCTCGCCGCCGAGACGCCGGCGTCCTTCGTGGCCTTCGACCTCGTCGCCCTCGGCGACGAGGCGCTGCTCGCCGTGCCGTTGGCCGAGCGGCGCCGGCGGCTCGAGGAGGTGCTCGGTGGGGTCGTCCCGCCGGTCCACCTCACGCCGGGCACCTACGATCGCGCCCTCGCCCACGACTGGTTCTCGCGCTTCGAGGGCGCCGGCCTCGACGGCGTGATGGCCAAGGCGGCCGACGGCGCCTACCAGCCGAACAAGCGGACCCAGCTCAAGGTCAAGCACCTGCGCACGGCCGACTGCGTGGTGGCCGGCTATCGCGAGCACAAGAACGGCGACGGCCCCGGCTCGCTCATGCTCGGCCTGTACGACGACGAGGGCCGGCTCCACAACCTCGGCGTGGCGTCGTCGTTCTCGGTGGCCAGGCGCGCCGAGCTGCGCGGCGAGCTCGCCCCCTACGTCACCGACGACCTGGCGTCGCACCCGTGGGGCGGCTGGGCCGACGCCGCAGCCCACGCCTCTCACGCCACCGGGCGGCTGCCGGGTGCGCCGTCGCGCTGGAACGGCAAGAAGGACCTGTCGTTCACGCCGCTGCGCCCCGAGCTGGTGGTCGAGGTCGCGTACGAGCGGGTCGACAGCGGGCGGTTCCGCCACAGCGCCCGCTTCCAGCGCTGGCGGCCCGACCGCGAACCCGAGTCGTGCACGTTCGCGCAGCTCGAGGTGGTGCCGCCGGTCGAGCTGTCGCTCGCGCTCGACGGCGACCGACGCGCCGGGTCGTGAGGCCCCGCCAGATCTGGAGGTGGCTGGCCCCCGCCCTCGTCGCCGCCACCCTCGTCGCCTGCTCCGCGAGCGGCGAGGCACCGACCGCCGGGCGCGACGCCACGACGACGACCGGCCCGTCCACCACCGGCACCGGCCCGGGCGCCGGGCCCGACGGGAGCGAAGCGGAGCCCGCCGACCACGACGCCGTCGACGTGGCCGACCCGGTGTTCGACGGCG
>DATAGR010000257.1:0-3069 GCA_036263575.1 Aquihabitans sp.
CCCGGCGGCCACGCCCGACGGCGACTGGCAGCAGATCGTGATCTTCCTGTCGGTGGCCGACGTCCACATCAACCGGGCGCCCTACGGCGGCACCGTGAGCACGGTGATCTACCGGCCCGGCCGGTTCCTCGCCGCCTTCACCCCTGAGAGCGGCTCGGAGAACGAGCGCAGCGAGATCACCGTCGTCCGGGACCTCCCGGGCGGCGGGCAGCGCACGGTCGTCTTCCGCCAGATCGTCGGGATGTTCGCCCGGCGGGTCGTCACGCGGGTCGAGCCGGGCGACCTGCTGCAGACCGGGCAGCGCATCGGGCTCATGAAGTTCGGGTCCCGCATGGACCTGTTCCTGCCGCACGAGGTCGAGCTGTCGGTCGTCGAGCGCCAGCGCGTGGTGGGCGGCGAGACCGTGCTCGGGCGCTGGCCGGAGCCGAGCACCCTGGCGGCCGACGGCTCGTGACCGTCGACGGGCCCGACGGCGCCGGCGGCCCGGCCGCCTCGACCACGACCACCGCTGCGGCTGCGGCGACGGCCGGCGGCGACGGGAGCAGCCGGCTCCGCAACGCCTTCCGCCTGGTCTCGCCGTCGGGCGCCCGCGTGGTGCGCCCGGACCGCCTCGACGCCCGCAGCCGGGCCAAGGCGATGCTGCCGAGCCTGTTCACCCTCACCAACATGCTGTGCGGGTTCTCGTCGCTCCTCGCCGCCCAGGAGGGCGAGGTCGAGCGGGCCGCCCTCCTCATCGGCGCCGCCGTGGTGCTCGACATCCTGGACGGGGCGGTGGCCCGGGCCGTCGGCGCCATCACGCCCTTCGGCCTCCAGTTCGACTCGCTCGCCGACCTGATCTCGTTCGGGGTCGCCCCGGCGTTCCTCCTCCACCGGTGGTCGCTCCACGACCTCGGCGCCATCGGCTGGCCGCTGGCGTGCTTCTGGCTGGCCTGCGCCGCCTTCCGGTTGGCCCGCTTCAACGTCACGATCGACCCGCTCTCGGAGAAGCGGTACTTCATCGGCCTCCCGAGCCCCGGGGCCGCCGGCCTCGTCCTGGCCTCGGTGTTCGCGTACGACGGCGACTTCTCCGGCTGGCACCGCATCGGACCCGTCGCCCTCGCCGTCGTGCCGGCGGTGCTCATGGCCTCGTCGTTCCGGTTCACGTCGTTCCGCTGGCTGGCCTCGCCCCGGCGGGAACGCGTGTGGATCACCGTCGTGGCCGTCGTCGCCCTGGTGGTCGGGCTGGCCGTGGTGCCCGTCGGCACCTTCCTGTTCGTCGCCTACACCTACGTGGCGCTGGCGCCCCTGGGGGCGATCACCGCGCCGCTCCGCCGGCGCTGGTTCGGGCCCGATGCCGTGGCGCCGCCCCGCCGTCACCTCCCGTCGGTCTTCTTCCTGACCCCGGACGACGACGGCGAGCCCGAGGCCTGCTGAGGGCTCACCCCGCATGCCCGGGTGAGGACCGACGTCGCCGGCGGAATCTCCGGGCCCCCACGGCGGTTGGACCCACCCGTGCCCCCCGCCCCCGATGCTGCCGTCGCGCCCGAGCGGCTGCTGACGCCGGTGTTCGCGGTCATCGTGGTCTCGGGGACGGCCTACTTCACGGCCATGGGCATGCTGATCCCGGTCCTGCCGCGCTACGTGGAGGACGAGCTCGGGGGCAACGGCTTCCAGGTCGGCCTGGCGGTCGGTGCCTTCGCGGTGTCGGCGGCCCTGATCCGCCCGCTCGTCGGCCGCCTCGGCGACCGGCTGGGCCGTCGTCCCCTCGCCGTGGTGGGCGCCGCCGTGGCCGGCGCGTCGATCGCCTGCTATGGGCTCGTGCCGGCGCTGGCCGCGCTGGTGCTCTTCCGCCTGGTCACCGGCCTCGGCGAGGCCGGCTTCTTCGTGGGCGCCGCCACCGCGGCCCAGGACCTGAGCCCGCCCGACCGGCGGGGCGAGGCGGCGTCGTACTTCTCGATCTCGATCTACAGCGGCCTGGCCATCGGCCCGTTCCTCGGCGAGGTGCTGTACCGCTCGGGCGGGGCCGGGCGGGTGTGGCTCGTGTCGGCCGCCCTCGCCGGCCTCAGCACCCTGGCCGCCCTGCTGATCCCGGCCGAGCTCGGGCGGCGCCCGGCCGGCGCCGAGCCCCCGGGCCAGCGCACGATCCTGCACCCGGCAGCGGTGATGCCCGGCTCCATCCTGCTCCTCGGCCTCATCGGGTTCGCCGCCTTCGGCTCGTTCCTCTCGCTGCACCTGGAGGAGCTCGGCATCGACGACGCCGGGCCGTTCTTCCTCGTCTACGGCATCTCGGTGCTCACCGTGCGGATCTTCGGCGCCCGCCTCCCCGACCGCCTCGGTGCCGTCCGCACGACCACGATCTCGCTCGCGTGCATCGCCGTGGGGACCGCCACCATCGCGGTCGTCTCGATGGAGGCCGTCATCTACGCCGCGACCCTGGTGTTCTCGCTGGGGATGGCCCTCCTCTTCCCGGCGCTGTTCGGGCTCGTGGTGGAGCGGGCGCCCGACGACGAACGGAGCCACGCCGTCGGGACGTTCTCGCTGTTCTTCGACCTCTCCCAGGGCCTGGGCGCCCCGGTCCTCGGCGTCTTCGTCACGCTGGCCGGCAGCGACCGGGCGGCGTTCGTGGTCGGGTCGGCCGTCGCCCTGGTGGGGATCGTCGTGGCCCGCATCCGCCTGCCGCGGGCCGGTGGCGCCGGATCGCCCGCCGTGGCCTACGCGGCGGCCGACTGACGACCTAGCGTCTCCTCCTGGACTCGCGCCCGTCCGGACCGATGGGTGGGTACGAACCGTGAGAGGAGGACGACCGTGGATCTCGCCGATGCGAAGCTGATGGCCCAGCGGCCGGTCCTCCGTGGCCGGCTGCACCAGCTCGCCGTCCTGGTCTCGGTGGTGGGGCTCGTCTGGCTCGTCCGCTCCGCCACCACGCCCCGGGCGGTCGCCGCAGCCTGGATCTACGGCGTCGCCAGCGTGCTGCTCTACCTGACCAGCTCCAGCTACCACGTCTTCGCCCGGTCGGTGCGAGCCCGGCGCATCATGCAGCGGGCCGACCACGCCATGATCTTCGTGCTCATCGCCGGGTCGTTCACCCCG
>DATAGR010000258.1:0-4464 GCA_036263575.1 Aquihabitans sp.
CCCCAGCTCGCCCGGCGCGGGCAGGTCGCGGCGGCTCGTGGCGGCCGGGGGGTGGGTGGCCCACTGCACGTCGGCCTCCTCGACCAGCACCAGCCGGAGGGCGCCGGCGCAGCGGGGCGCGGCGGCGAGGACGGCGCGGGCGAGGGTGCCCGGTCCGGCCCCCGCCTCGACCACGTGGTACGGGTCGGGGCGGCCCAACTCGTCCCACCAGCGGTCGAGCGCGGTGGCGACGACGGCGCCGAAGAGCGGGCCGACCTCCGGGCTGGTGAGGAAGTCACGCCGGCGCCCGGCGCCCCGGCCGCTCGTGTAGAAGCCGAGCCCTGGCGTGTAGAGGGCGTGGTCGACGTACTCGTCGAAGCCGATGGGGCCCACCCGACCGATGTGGTCGACGATCGTGGCCTCGAGGTCGTTCACGGGCCCATCCAACCGGCCGACGGGCCGATCCGCGCGCCCGGGCCGGCTACTGGCCGGGCAGGAACGCGAACGTGGCGCCCTCGGCGAGGTCGGCCACCAGGCCGGGGGCGACGCCGAGGACGAGCGTGGCCACCGCGGTCAGGGCGACAGCTGCGCCGAGCGGCACCGGGATGCGCACCGGCGTGACGTCGCCGTCGATCGGGTCGTCCATGAACATCGTCCGCATGAGGCCGAGGTAGTACGCCAGGCTCACCACGGAGTTGACGGCCATGACGACGCCCATCGCGTAGCCGCCGACGGAGTCGGAGCCGACGACGGCGTTGAACAGCTGGAACTTGGCGAACCACCCGGCGGCCGGCGGGATGCCGCCGAGGCCGAAGAGGAACGCCCCCATGGCCACGGCCAGGCCCGGCGCGAACGTGAACAGCCCGGCCCAGCTGGCGATCGCCCCGGAGCGGGTTCGACGGCTGACGGTGATGATCACGGCGAAGGCGCCGAGGTTCATCACCGTGTAGACGACGAGGTACATGACGACCGACGAGAGGATGTCGTCGAGGCGGCCCGGCTGGTCCTGCGAGATGACGGCGAGCGGGGCGAGGATGAACCCGGCCTGGGCCACCGAGGAGTAGGCGAAGAGCCGCACCACGTTGGTCTGGCGGAGGGCGATCACGTTGCCCACGGTCATGGTGAGCACCGCGAGCACGAACATGAACGGCCGGATCGTGTCGGTGCGCCCCAGGAAGGCGATGTACACGAGCTGCAGGATCGCCACGAAGCCGGCGGTCTTCGACGCCACCGAGAGGAAGGCGGTGATCGGGGTGGGCGCGCCCTCGTAGGTGTCGGGGGCCCAGTTGTGGAACGGCACCGCCGACACCTTGAAGGCGAAGCCGACGATCACGAAGATGATCCCGAGCACGGCCACGGGCTCGTCGCCGAACGACCCGTCGACGGCCGCGCCGATGTCGGTGAGCAGCGTGCTGCCCGTGCCGCCGAAGATCAGCGACATGCCGTAGAGCATGACCGCCGAGGCGAAGACGCCCATCAGGTAGTACTTCATGCCGGCCTCGATGCCGGTCTGGGCCCGCTTGCGCCACGAGGCCAGCAGGTAGGCCGGGATCGAGAGCATCTCCAGGGCGATGAAGATCGTGATGAGGTCGCGCGACGACGCCATGATCGTCATGCCGAGCACCGACGACAGCAGCAGGACGTAGTACTCGCCCTCGTGGTAGTCGCCCTCGGCGATGGCGTTGGTCGACAGCAGGATCGTCAGGTAGCCCGCCACGAGGAACAGGCCCTTGAGGACGAGGGCGAAGTCGTCGACGACGTAGCCGCCGCCGAACATGCTGCGCGACGAGTCCTCGAGCGCCAGCGTGAGCAGCGGCACGATGGCGGCGAGCATGCCGATGCCCGACACGGTGGCCACGATGCCCTTGTCGGTGTCGGAGGTGGTGACGTCGAGGAGGAGCGCGACCACGATCGCCCCGACCAGGATCAGCTCGGGCGCGAGGGCGTGCCAGTCGATCGCCGGCCGGTCGAAGCCGGCCGTCTGGGCGAGCAGGGACGCGAGCACGTCAGCTCCCCGCGATGGACTGCAGGCTGTGCATCACGGCGCCGTCGGTGATCTTGAACAGGAGGTTCGGGTACACGCCGAGCACCACGATGAGGATGATCATGGGCGCCCACGCCAGGTAGTCGGTGAGGTGCATGTCGTGGATGTGCTCCCGCTCGAACTCCTCGGTGGGCGTGCCGAAGGCCACCCGCTGGAGCAGCCAGAGCAGGTAGCCGGCGGCGAAGACCGTGCCCATGGCGGCGACCACCATGTAGAAGCGGAACAGGCCCACGTTCAGTCCGTCGGCGGGGTCGTACGCCGAGAGGATGGCCGGGAACTCGCCCCAGAAGCCGGCCAGGCCGGGGAGGCCCAACGAGGCCATGGCCGCGAAGCCCAGCAGCCAGCCCATGCGGGGCGCCTGCAGCAGGAGGCCGCCGAGCCGCCTGATCTCGAGCGTGTGGAAGCGGTCCTTCACCGAGCCGGCCAGGAAGAAGAGCATGCCGGTGATGAGGCCGTGGGCGACCATGCCGAAGATGGCGGCGTTGATGCCGAACGACGTCAGCGTCGAGATGCCGAGCATGACGTAGCCCATGTGGGCAACGGACGAGAAGGCGATGAGGCGCTTCATGTCGGTCTGGGCCAGGCAGCCGAGGGCGCCGTAGATGATGCCGATGACGGCCAGGGCCCCGATGATCGGCGCCCACCACTTGGCGGCCTCGGGGTAGATCGGGATGGCGATGCGCACGAAGCCGTACGTGCCGAGCTTGAGCAGCACGGCGGCCAGGATCACCGAGCCCTGGGTCGGCGCCTGGGTGTGGGCGTCGGGCAGCCACGTGTGGAACGGGAACATGGGCACCTTGATGCCGAAGCCCATGAAGAAGCCGCCGAAGATCAAGATCCCGGTGTTGCGCACGAGGTCCCCGTTGCCGGCGGCCCCCCACTCGGCCAGCTGGATCATCGAGAAGGTGTGCTCGCCGTTGGCGTTCTCGGGTGACAGGAAGTACGTCGCCAGGATCGACACGATCATCAGCGCGGAGCCGAACGCCGTGTAGAGGAAGAACTTGAGCGACGCGTACTTGCGCTGCTCGCCGCCGAACACGCCGATCATGAAGTACATCGGGAGCAGCACGAGCTCGAAGAACACGAAGAACAGCAGCAGGTCCTGGGCCACGAACGTGCCCACCATCCCCGTCTCGAGGATGAGGATCAGCATCAGGAACGCCTTGGGGTTGTGCGGCTCCGGGAAGTGGTTCCACGAGTAGATGATCACCAGCGGGACCACGAACACGGTCAGCGCGATCAGCGGCAGCGAGATGCCGTCGACGGCCACGATGTAGCGGCTGTTGATCATCTCGATCCAGGTCTTGTCGACGAGGAACTGCATCTTGTCGGTGGCGTCGTAGTCGAACTCGGCCAGGAGGCCGATGCCGACGGCGAGCACCGCAAGGCTGGTGGCCAGGGCCACCACCTTGTGCAGGGTCTCCTCCGACTTGGGGATGACCATCATCACCGCGACTCCCACCAGGGGCAGGAACACGGCGGCGGTGGGCCCCCAGCCGTTGAGCAGGTCCTTCACGGTTGCGACTCCCTCGTCATCAACTTGCGATCACTACGAAGATGGCGGCCAGCACGGCGGCCCCCAGGAACAGGTAGGCGCCGTAGGCCTGGACCTTGCCGGTCTGCGTGCGCCGGAGGACCTCGCCCGAGCCCTCGGCCGCCAGGCCCGAGCCCTTCACCACGTTGTCGACGACGCCCTGGTCGATGCGGCGGTAGACCCACTCGCCCGACCGGCGGGCGCCGGTGCCGACCACGTTGACGAGGCCGTCGATCACGTGCTGGTTGAACCAGTACGTGGCCCGCGCGAGGGGCCCCTTGGTGCTGCCGGCGATGACATCGGTGTAGAGGATGTCGAGGCCGTACTTGTTCTCCAGCACCTGGTAGCCGGCGCGGGCGAAGCGGTTGCGCTCGGTCAGGCCGTGCGGCCCGATGCCCTTCCAGTACCAGAGGTAGGCGAACACCACGCCGGCGAGGCCGACGGCGGTGGAGATGACGGCCAGCAGGACGTTGAACTTCGGGTGCGAGAACTCCGGCAGCTCGCCCGGGAAGTAGGCGCCCGTCGGCTCGACGAAGTGCTCGAAGCGCAGGGCGAGGTCCTCGGGGACCCAGGAGAGGGCGCCAGTGTCGGGGACGTTGGTGAAGCCGGCCACGACGGCCAGCCCGGCCAGGATGATGAGCGGCCACACGATGCGGGGGCCGTTCTCGTGCATGTCGTGGGTGGCCGAGGCGCCGCGGCGCTCGCCGAAGAAGACGTACCAGATGGCCCGGGTCATGTAGGCGCCGGTGCAGGCGGCGCCGAGCGTGCCCATCACCAACATGATCGGGTAGCCGCCGTCGCCGCCGAGCTGCTGGGCGCCGGCGAGGATCTCGTCCTTCGACCAGAAGCCGGCGAAGGGCGGGATGGCCACCAGCGCCGCCGTGCCGATCATGAACGTCCAGAACGT
>DATAGR010000259.1:0-1791 GCA_036263575.1 Aquihabitans sp.
CGGAACCGTTCGCGCAGCACCACGTAGAAGAGGATCACCGTGATCACCATCGTGGACGTGACGGCGACGCCGTAGGCCGACGCCAGGTTCGCCGACGACCCGAAGCCGATGACGAGGGCGATGCAGGCGCCCATCAGTGCCCAGTTGATGACCGGGATGTAGATCTGGCCGAACGACGTCGCCGACGTGTGGCGGATCCGGTGCCGTGGCGCGTAGCCGAGCTGGATCGCCTGCATGGTCAGCGAGAAGACCCCCGAGATCAGTGCCTGCGAGGCGATGATCGTGGCCATGGTGGCCAGCACGACCATGGGCCAACGCCCCCACGCCGGGGCCATGCGGAACAGCGGGTTGTCGATCGCCGAGGGGTCACGCAGCAGCAGGGCGCCCTGGCCGAAGTAGTTGAGCACCAGCGCGGGCAGCACGAGCACGAACCAGGCGAGGCGGATCGGGTGCCGGCCGAAGTGGCCCATGTCGGCGTAGAGCGCCTCGCCGCCGGTGACCACGAGGAACATGGCGCCCAGGGCGAGGAAGCCGGTGAAGGCGTTGGCCTGGAAGTAGTCGACGGCGTACATCGGGTTCACGGCCCGCAGCACGCCCGGCTCCTGGACGATCTGGCGGAGGCCGAGGATCGACAGCACGGTGAACCAGACGACCATGACGGGGCCGAAGATGCGCCCGATCGCCGTCGTGCCCTTGTGCTGGAAGGCGAAGATCCCGATGAGGATGGCGACCGCCACCGGCACCACCGCCGGTTCGAGCGACGGCGCCGAGACGGTGACGCCCTCCACCGCCGAGAGCACGGAGATGGCCGGCGTGATGGCAGCGTCGCCGTAGAGCAGGGCGGTGCCGAACAGGCCGATGAGCAGCAGGCTCTTGCGTCGCTTGCCGGTGTGCCCGTCCCGCCGGAGCAGCGCGGTGAGGGCGAGGATCCCGCCCTCTCCCTCGTTGTCGGCGCGCATGACGAACGCCAGGTACTTCACGGTGATGACGATGAGCAGCGACCACATGATCAGCGAGAGGACGCCGTACACGTTGGTCGCGTTCACCTCGAGCTCGTGGCCGTGGCCGTTGAACGTCTCGCGCAGGGCGTAGAGCGGGCTGGTGCCGATGTCGCCGAAGACGATGCCGAGCGCGCCGAGGGCGAGGAGGGGCGTGCCGGCGGCGCCGTGGCTGTGCGGTTGGCTCATGCTTCTCGTTCGTCGTCTCGGGTCCGGCAGCCAGACGACCGCACGTCGCGCAATGTAGAGCGCGAGGCCCCCGACTACCCAGGCGGGTGCGGCGACCACCCGGGTCCCGGAGGGCCGGCGGCGCTGGTGAGGAGCGAGGCGCCAGGCGGTGGCCCCTGCCGCCGTCCGGATCGCCTCGACCGGACGCCCCTCGCCCTACGGTTGGCCGATGGCGGCGAGCGCTGTGGACCCGGGAGCCGGGGGCGACGACCGAGGCGGACCACAGGTGACCGGCGCCCGCCCGGCCACCGGCCGGCTCGGCTGGATCGAGCGGGTCGTCCTCGGCCTGCTGGCGCTGTCGCTCGCGGTCCTGGCCGTCAGCGGCGTCGTCCTCTCCTTCCGCTACTCGCCGACCCCGCCCGGGGTGGCGCGCGCCGACCTCGACGACAAGCGGCGGCTGGCGAGCGACGTGCGCACCGTCCACCAGCTCGCCGGGTTCGTGTGCGTGGTGACCGCCGGCCTGGCCGCCCTCCTCCCGCTGCTCCCGCTCCTGCGGCGCGCTCGGGCCCGGGCGGCCGACGTGGTCCACGGCGCCGCGCTGCCGCTCCTCGCGATCGTCGCCGCC
>DATAGR010000260.1:0-4517 GCA_036263575.1 Aquihabitans sp.
CCGACCTGCCGGCGCCGTGGCCGCTGGTGGTCCTGGGCCTGGCCGCCATCGCCGCCCTGCTCGTCCTGCTCCGCCTGCTGATGGGTGGCGACGACGAGGGCACCGACGTGCTCGAGCGCAGCATCGGCCTCTTCCTCTCCACGCTGGCCGTCCTCGGCCTGGCCGGCGGCGCGTTCCTCAAGTTCCAGGAGGACGGCGGCAAGCTGCCGACCAAGGGCGGCGGCACCTCGACCGGCGGCACGTCCACCGGCAACCCCACCCCCTTCTAGCCACCTCCTCCCGCGGCCTCGGGCGGCCCGCCGCCGAGGGACCACCCAGCACGACCACCGCCCGGCGCCCTCGGCGCCGGGCGGTGCCGCGTCAGGAGCGCACCCGGCGCAGGTCGCAGGCCCCGCCGGCGGTGGCCTCGTAGACCTCAGGCACGCCCTCGGCGCCCTCGGCGAGGGGCTCGGCCAGCAGCACCGCGAACGGGTTGCCGGGGTCGTCGGGATGCGAGGGCCCCCAACCGGCCACCACGCCGTCGACGGCCAGCACGATGTCGTAGGAGCTGGTGCCCTCGACGGTGCCGGTGTGGTGGAGCGGGACCTTGCCGCCGTCGACGTCGAAGCTGCCGTCGACCCACCGGTCCCAGCCTGCCGGGGGCTCGTAGCGCACGCCGACGCCGCCGTCGCAGACCGAGAGGTCCTCGACGCGCCGGCCGAGGAGGTCCCCGTGGCGCCCGTGGCGGTACACGCCGAGGTCGTCCTCCCCCGTGCCCGCCGCGGCGTCGTCGGGGAGGAAGGGCGAGTCGAGGATGGCGCCGAGGCCGTCGACGTCGAGGCGGACGATGTCGCCGAAGCCCCGGACGGCGAAGCGAGACGGGTCGAGCGCCACGCTGACCTTGGTGGGATCGGTGCGGGAGACGCCGTCGGCCAGGGACTCGCCGTCCACCTTCCACGGGATCTCGACACCGGCGTGGTCGGCGACCGTCGGGAGCAGGTCGAGCGAGATCACGTTGCCGTCGTCCACCGCGCCCTGGGTCTGCCCCGGTGCCTTCACCATCAGCGGCGGGTACGAGATCTGGGTCGCGTTGCCCGGGGTCAGGTCTCGGAGGGGCTCGCCCGGCGAGAAGGCCACACCGTGGTCGGCGGTGAACACGACCAGCGCGTCGTCGAAGCGGTCGATCGCCCGCAGGCGCTCGAAGACGGCGCCCAGGTAGCGGTCGGTCCACTGGAGCTGGAGGAGGTGGGCGGCGCGCGTGGCCTGCGCCAGCTCGGCGCCCGTGGCGCTGCCCGGCCAGCCGAGGAAGGCGGTGCCGGCCGGGGACTGCGGGCCGTTGTACTGGTTGCCCGAGGGCAGCAGCCGCCACGGCTGGTGCGGGAGCCCGACGTCGAGCCAATTGAACCGGGGCCGGTCCGCCGGCGCCTCGTCGAGGCCGCTCAGGAACTCCAGGGCCGGCATGGCGAGCTCCACGCTGTCCTCGGAGCCGGGGAACGAGAACGTCTCTTCGGCCTCGTCGGCGAAGGGGTCGACCTCGTCCCACCAGAGCGACCGCGCCGAGTCGACCAGGGCACCGGTCGGGTCCCGGTCGGGGAGGTCCGCCTCGACGAGGCCGCGGGCCGTGTCGTCGACGGCGACGTCGTCGTCGTCGCACACCGACGGCGGGCAGAGGTCCGTGGCCCACTCCACCGCGTGGACGTCGTGGGTCTCCCCGAGGAGGGTGAAGATGTTGTCCGGGTACGACTCCGCGTCGGCGTACGGCGTGTCCTCACCACCGAGGGGCATCTTGCCGGTGGTGAGGGCGGGCAGGGCGAGCAGCGTCTCCGGCGCGACCGCCGAGTGGTTCCGGTACCACGTCGAGGTGTCGGCGAAGCGGGCGATGTTGGGGAAGCGCTCGCGGTCGATCCGGCCCTGCCCGTCGACGAGCGACAGCGTCGGCAGCTCGTCGAACACGAGGACCACGACGTCGGCGTGCTCGCCGTCCGGGTCGCTCGGCGCGACGACCGGGTCGACGTCGGGCGGGAGGACCAGCGGGGCCACCGGCGACGCGAAGAGGAAGGCGCCGGCGACGAGCAGCGGGGTGGGCGAGGCGTAGCGGAGGAACAGTCGCCCGGGCTGCCAGCGGCGGTGGGCGAGGGCGAAGGCGCCGCCCACCGCGACCGCGGCCACGGTGCGGAGCGCCGCACCGGCCCCCAGCTGGCGGGACAACGAGACGGCGGCCAGGCCGGCGAGCACCCCCACCAGCGTCGTCTGCACGCCCCGGCGGACCGGGTCGCCGAGGGCGCGGGTGAGCGCGGCGAGGGCGGCCAGGACGAGCACCGGCACCAGCGTGACGATCAACGCGAACCGGACGATGTCGCCGGCGCCGGCGCCGGCCCCGACGAACGTCTCGGGCGACTCGCCGAACGGGCCCAGCACCGGCTGCACCACCGCGAACCCGCAGAGGCCGGCGATCTCGAGCAGCGACCGCAGCTCGTAGCGGAGCCCGATCGGTTCGGCGGCCGCGACCCGGGCGCGCCGGGCCCGACGCTCCCGGCGGGCCTCGGCGGCCCGACGGGCACGAGCCGCCTTCTCGTCGCGGCGCTCGTCCTCGGTCGACCGGCGCGGCGCCCACGGGTCGTGCGGGGCGTTCGGGGGCACGTCGCCCCCCGTCTCGGCGCGGTTCGGCGCGGCGTCCGACGGCTCGAAGAGGTCCTCGATCGACGACACCAGGTCGGCTCCACCGGCGGCGTCGGGCCCCCTGGCCAGGGACCAGTCGTCGTCAGCCATGGCGGCGCACCCTACCGGAGCCCCCAGCGGGCCCCGACGGCACGCCTTTGGGGTTCAGAGCCCCTTGACGATCTCCACCATGAGCTCGCCGGCCTCGGTGGGGTTGTTGCCCACCTTGACCCCGGCGTCGGCGAGGGCCTCCATCTTGGCCGCGGCCGTGCCCTTGCCGCCGGAGACGATGGCGCCGGCGTGGCCCATCTTCTTGCCGGGGGGCGCGGTGACGCCGGCGATGTAGGCGCTCACCGGCTTGGACATCTTCGTCTTGATGAACTCGGCCGCCTCCTCCTCGCCGGAGCCACCGATCTCGCCGATCAACATGACGGCCTTCGTGGCGGGGTCGGCCTCGAACGCCTCCAGGCAGTCGATGAACGACGTGCCGGGGACCGGGTCGCCGCCGATGCCCACGCACGTGGTCACGCCGATGTCCTGGAGCTTGAGCTCGTAGAGGGCCTGGTAGGTGAGCGTGCCGGAGCGGCTCACGATCCCGACCGGACCGCCCGGCTTGGCGATCTCGCCGGCCGTGATGCCGATGTTGGCCTTGCCGGGGCTGATAATGCCGGGGCAGTTCGGGCCCAGGATGCGGGTGCCGGGGAAGTCCCGCTTCACCTTGTTGTAGAAGTACGCCTCGTCGTGGGCGGGCACGCCCTCGGTGATCACGACGACCAGCTCGAGGCCGGCCTCGGCCGCCTCCAGCACCGCCGACTGCACGCCCGGTGCAGGGATGAACACGCACGACGCGGTGGCGCCGGTGGCGGCCCTGGCCTCGGCCACGCTGGCGTAGACGGGGATGCCGTCGACGTCGGTGCCGGCCTTCTTGGGGTTCACCCCCGCCACGACCTGGGTGCCGTAGTCCCGGTTGCGCAGGCCGTAGAAGCGGCCCTGCGAGCCGGTGAGGCCCTGGTACAGGACCTTGGTGTTCTCGTTCACGAAGATGGCCATGGTCGTCCCCTACTTCGCCAGCTCGACGACGGCCTTGGCGGCCTCGAGCATCGTGGACTTGGACTGGAGCTTCTCCGACTCGTGCTCGGCCAGGATCGCCCGGCCCTGCTCGGCGTTGGTGCCGTCGAGCCGGATCACGATCGGCACGCCGATGTCGACGCGCCCCAGGGCGGTGACGATGCCGTTGGCGACCTCGTCGCCCTTCGTGATGCCGCCGAAGATGTTGATGAAGATGGCCTTCACGTCGGGGTCGTTGTTGATGACCTCCAGGGCGCCGGCCATGACCTCGGCGTTGGCGCCGCCGCCGATGTCGAGGAAGTTGGCCGGCTTGCCGCCGACCTGGTTGACGATGTCGACGGTCGACATGGCCAGCCCGGCGCCGTTGGCGATCACGCCCACCGACCCCTCCAGGCCGACGTACTGCAGGCCCTTGTCGTGGGCGGCCTGCTCGCGCTCGTCGCGGACCTGGGTGGCGTCGTAGACGTCCCAGCCCTCGTGGCGGAAGTCGGCGTTCCCGTCGAGGGTCACCTTGGCGTCGAGGGCGTGGACCTCGCCGGTGGGCTTGAGGATCAGCGGGTTGATCTCGCAGAGGTCGGCGTCGCCCTCGGTGTAGGCCCGGTACAGCTTGAGCAGGATGTCGACGGCCCCGTCGTTGGCGGCCGGGTTGAGGTTGGCGGCGGCCACCCAAGCCCGGGCTGCGTCCTCGGTCAGCCCGTCCACCGGGTCGATCCAGATCTTCGAGATGGCGCCGGGGTCCTCCTCGGCCACCACCTCGATCTCCACGCCGCCCTGCGCCGACAGCATCCCGAGGTGCTTCTTGGCGGCCCGGT
>DATAGR010000261.1:0-6805 GCA_036263575.1 Aquihabitans sp.
GAGGCCGTGCGCCCACGGGTCGTCGCCGTGTTCGACGAGGCGGCGGCGACCGCCGCCGCCGAGCGCCTGCCGGAGGTCGAGGTGCGCGCCGGGGCCGACGGCCTGGCCAGCCTCGGCGCCGAGGCCGACGTGTGCGTCAACGGGGTGGTCGGCTTCGCCGGCCTGGAGGTCACCCTCGCCACCCTCGAGGCCGGCAGCCGTTTGGCGCTGGCGAACAAGGAGAGCCTCATCGCCGGCGGCCCGGTCGTGCAACGCGCCCGCCGCACCGCGGGCGCCGAGCTGGTGCCCGTCGACAGCGAGCACGGGGCCATCCACCAGTGCCTGCGGTCGCGCCAGGAGGACGGCCCGGCCCGGGTGGCCGGGCTGGTGCTCACCGCCAGCGGCGGCCCGTTCCGCGGTCGGGCCGCCTCGGACCTGGCGTCGGTCACCATCGACGACGCCCTCGCCCACCCGACCTGGTCGATGGGCCCGAAGATCACGATCGACAGCTCTACGCTGATGAACAAGGGGCTCGAGGTCATCGAGGCCCACGAGCTCTTCGGCGCCCCGGCCGGCGATGCCGGCGTCGGGATCACCTACGACGACATCCAGGTGGTGGTCCACCCGCAGTCGATCGTGCACTCGATGGTCACCTACACCGACGGCTCCACCATCGCCCAGCTCTCCGCGCCCGACATGCGCCTGCCGATCGGGTACGCCCTGGCGTGGCCAGATCGCGGGACCACCGCCTACGGGCCGCTCGACTGGACCAAGGCCCGCCGCCTGGACTTCGAGGCGCCCGACCTCGAGGCGTTCCCGTGCCTGCGCCTCGCCTACGAGGCCGGTCGGATCGGCGGGCTGGCGCCGGCGTGGCTCAACGCAGCCAACGAGGAGGCCGTCGCCGCGTTCCTCGACGGTGCCATCGCGTGGGTCGACATCGCCGCCGTCTGCGCCGCCGTCCTGGACCGCCACGACGGCGCCGAGGCGACGACCGTGGGCGACGTGACCGACGCCGACCGCCGAGCACGCTCCGTTGCCCGTAGCGTGATGGCAGACCGCGACCTCACGAGGACCGCCCACCCATGACCGACCTGCGCCACCCCGACACCGAGGTCCCCCCGCCGCCGCTGCCCGCGGGCGCGCCCGGCACCGCCGAGGCGCAGGACGGCCTGGTGCCCTACGCCGGGCTGCGGCTCGCCGCCCTGATCGCCGGCCTGGTGGCGCTCGGGATCTGGAACCCGTGGATGCTCGTCGTCATCACCGCCCTGGTGGTCATGATCACGCTCCACGAGTTCGGCCACTACGTCATGGCCAAGCGGGCCGGCATGAAGGTCACCGAGTTCGTCCTGTTCTTCGGCCCCAAGGTCTGGTCGTTCCGCCGCGGCGAGACCGAGTACGGCATCAAGTGCATCCCCGCCGGCGCCTACGTGAAGATCATCGGCATGCACAACCTGGAGGAGGTCCCTCCGGCGGACGAGGGACGGACCTACCGCCAGAAGACGTTCCCGCAGCGCGTCGGCGTCGCCGTCGCCGGCTCGGCGATGCACTTCCTGCTGGCCCTGGTGCTGATCTTCGCCTCGCTCGTGTTCGTCGGCCAGGTCGGCGGCACGCTCGACGCCCGCGACCAGGCCCGCACCTGGTTCATCGGCACGGTGGTCGAGGGCTCCGGCGCCGACCGGGCCGGCCTCCGCCCCGGCGACGCCATCACCAGCGTCGACGGCGAGGCGATCGACACCTTCGCCGACCTGCGCGAGGCGGTCACGCCGGTGCAGGGCGAGACCGTCCCCATCACGTTCGAGCGCGACGGCCGGGAGCGTGCGGGCGAGGTGTCGCTGGCGCCCTACACCTACGAGGGCCGCCGGGCCACCGGCCTCGGCGTCGTCGTCGACTACCCGGAGCCGGAGGAGCTCGGCATCGTCGAGGGCATCGCGAAGACGCCGGTCGAGTTCGCCAACGTCACGGTCCAGTCCGTGCAGGCCCTCGGCCGGTTCTTCTCGCCCAGCGGGATCGCCGACTTCTCGGACCAGGTCGGCAGCGCGAGCGAGGACCGCGAGGCGGCCCGTGAGGCCGAGCAGGGCGGCGCCGCCGCCGAGGCGCCGAGCGAGAACCGGATCCTCTCGATCTACGGGTTGGTGCGGATCGGGTCGGACGCCGGTGCCGTCAACCCGGCTGCCCTGATCACGCTGTTCGCCTTCGTCAACATCTTCATCGGGGTGTTCAACCTGGTGCCGCTCCTCCCGTTCGACGGCGGCCACGTCCTGATCGCCGTGTACGAGCGCATCCAGGAGCGCCGGCTCCGCCGTCGTCGGTACTTCACCGACGTCGCCCGCCTGCTGCCGCTCACCTACGTGGTCGTGATCGGGCTGGGCATGTTGTTCATCTCGTCGCTGTACCTCGACATCGCCAACCCGCTCCAGACCCAGTGAACGACGGCTCGGTCACCGTCGCCGAGCGGCGGGCCACGCGCCAGATCACCCTGGCCCACCCCACGAACCCCGTGGTCGTCGGCGGCGGCGCCCCCATCTCGGTGCAGTCGATGACCACCACCAAGACGGCCGACGTCGAGGGCACCCTGCAGCAGGTGTACGCCCTCGCCGGGGCCGGCGCCGACATCGTGCGCTGCACCTGCAACGACGCCGACGCCGCCGCGGGACTGGCCCACATCGTGCCCCGCTCGCCCGTGCCGATCGTGGCCGACGTCCACAACAACCACCGCATGGCGCTCGCCGCCCTCGAGGCCGGCGTGCACTGCCTGCGCCTCAACCCGGGGAACATCAAGAAGGCCGACCACATCCGCCTCATCGCTGCCGAGGCCCGCGACCGCGGCGTGCCGATCCGCATCGGGGTCAACGGCGGCTCGCTCGACGAGCGGCTCTACCAGCGCCACGGCAGGCGGGTCACCCCGGAGGCCATGGTGGAGTCGGCGCAGGTGGAGCTCGCCTACTTCGAGGAGGTCGGGTTCGACCAGGTGAAGATCTCGGTGAAGGCCTCGAGCGTGCCGCTCATGATCGAGGCCTACCGCCAGCTCGCCGAGGCCACCGACCACCCGCTCCACCTCGGCGTCACCGAGGCCGGGCCGCCCCCCGCCGGTCTGGTGAAGGCCACCGCGGGCATGGCCGCCCTCCTCGCCGAGGGCATCGGCGACACGATCCGCTACTCGCTCACCGCCGACCCCGTCGAGGAGGCCCGCGCCGGCCGCCAGCTCCTGGAGGCGATGGGCCTGCGGGAGCGCAAGGGCCTCGACCTCATCGCCTGCCCGTCCTGCGGTCGGGCCGAGGTCGACGTCATCAAGGTCGCCAACGACGCCCAGGCCGCGCTCGACGGCTTCCAGATCCCGATCCAGGTGGCCGTCATGGGCTGCGTGGTCAACGGGCCGGGCGAGGCTCGCGACGCCGACCTCGGCATCGCCGCCGGGCGCAAGCGCGGCCACCTCTTCGTGAAGGGCGACGTCGTCGCCGTGGTGCCCGAGGACGAGATGGTCGACGCACTCGTCCACTGGGCCAACGTGATCAAGGAGGAGGGCATCGCCGGCGCCCTCACCCACGCCGACGCCGGTGCCGCAGCCGAGGCCGCCGCCGACCGGGCCTCCTTGCTCGACGAGCAGGGGGCCGACGCCAACGCATCGGAGCAGCGCGTCGAGCTGATCCGCAAGAACCTGGGCTGACGGGCCCGGGGGCCGTCGCCGCTCAGCGCGGCGGGCGGCCGGTGTGGCGGGTGCCGGGCGGTTCGACGGCCCAGGGCGCCTCCTCCTCCCAGGCGCCGTCGTAGACGAGCTCGGGCAGCGGTCGACGCCGGACGGTGCCGTGGCGGCCCTCGGGTCGACCGAGGGCCACCGTCGCCGCGATCACGACGTCATCGGGGATGGCGAGCAGCTCGTGCAGCTCGCGGTCGACGGCGCCGTGCCACATCGTCAGGACGCCGCCGTAGCCGAGGGCGCGGGCGGCGAGGAGCAGGTTCTGGCAGGCCGGGTACACCGAGGCCCCGACGGTGAGTCCGGTCTCGCGCCAGGGCCGGATGCAGGCGAGCACCACGACCGGGGTCTCCTCGAAGCGCGCCACGAAGCGGTCCATGGTGCGGGCCTGGCGGGCCTTCGGCGAGTCGTCGCGCGCGCCGGACCCGGCGTCGTAGCCGTCGGCCGCCCGCTTCTCGGCCCACAGGGCGCGGAACGACCCACCGAGCAGGGCCTTGGCCCGCGCGGCCCGGTCGCCGTCGCGCAGCACGAGCAGGCGGTACGGCTGGCGGTTGGAGCCGGTCGGGGCCCGGGTGGCGGCGAAGCACATGGCCGCCAGGTGCTCGTCGGGCACGGGGTCGGGCCGGAACCGGCGGATGGCCCGGGTGGTGCAGAGCCCCTCGAGCAGGCCGACGACCTCGAGCCCGTCGGGCAGGGCGGGCATCCCGTCGGCCCCCGTCCCTGCGTCCTCGGTGTGAGCCACGGTCAGCGGATGACCAGGAAGTACGCCATCGACCCCACGACGGCCACCGCGGTGACCGTCCACATGACCGCCTGGACCCAGCGGGGCTGCTCCTTGAGCTCGTCGAGCTTGGCCCGCTCCTTCACGGCCTCCATGAGGCGCTCGGCCCAGGGCAGCTCGCGGGACAGGATGCCCAGGCCGGCGAGGATGCCCAGGATGCCGGGGCCGGGCAGCACCATCATGGCCAGGCCACCGAGCAGCACCACGAAGCCCACGACGATGGTGCCCATCCGGAGGAACACGTTGCGGCGCGCCTCGGCC
Organism: Aquihabitans sp.; assembly: GCA_036263575.1. Taxonomy (GTDB): domain Bacteria; phylum Actinomycetota; class Acidimicrobiia; order Acidimicrobiales; family Iamiaceae; genus Aquihabitans. The sequence continues at coordinate 4,713 of DATAGR010000261.1, forward strand.
TCGGTGGCCTCCTCGCGGCCCGTCGCCTGCTCGGCGAGGATCGCCGCCTCGCGGAAGCGGGCCCGGCGCTCGTCCCAGCCCTCCTGCTCCACGACCGGGCCGTTCGGCGCCGCCCCCGGGAGCACATCGGCCGCCCGGTCGGCGCCCGACGGCGCCGTCCCGCCTTCGTCCGCCACGCCGTCGCCAGGGCCCATGGCGCTCAAGTATGGCGGGCCCGGGGCCCGGCCCGTCCCACCGGACGGCCGGGCGCTCAGCCCTTGTGGTTCAGGACCTGCCGCAGCCGGTGCCGGACGGCGACCAGGTCGGCGTGGTCGGCCATGACTGCTCGATGTCCGTTTTCTCGACGGCGGGGAGCGGGGGCCCCGAGGGGGCTCAGCTCGTGAGGCGCTCGTAGAGCTCGCGGTCGACCAGGTCCTCGTCGTCGGGGTGCTTCTCGAGGTAGCTGGCCACGTAGGGGCACAGGGGCACGATCCGCTGGTCCTCGGCGCGGGCGTCGTCGAGGGCGCGGCGCACGAGCTGGGCGGCGAGGCCCTGGCCCTCGTAGCGGTCCCGGACCCCCGTGTGGGTGGGGGCGCGGCGACCCTCGATCGTCCGGTAGTCGAGCTCGCCGGCGGGCTGCCCGTCGACGAGGATCGTGTACCGCCCTTCGCCGTGGTCGTCGGTGCTGCGTCGGATCTCGGTGGCCATGCGCCCATCCTGCCGTGCGCCGGCGGCGTCGGCACCCGGGCGCGGCCCGCCGATCCCGTCGGGGCGGCCTGGGCCCCACCGGTACGATCGCCCGCCATGGCCAAAGCTCCCGTGTTGACGCCCCAGGCTGACGACTTCCCCCGCTGGTACCAGGACGTCCTGGCCAAGGCCGAGCTGGCCGACAACGGGCCGGTGCGCGGCACCATGGTCATCCGCCCCTACGGCTACGGCATCTGGGAGCGCATGCAGGCCGAGGTCGATGCCCGGATCAAGGCCACCGGCGCCGAGAACGCGTACTTCCCGCTGTTCATCCCCGAGAGCTACCTGACCCGCGAGGCCGAGCACGTCGAGGGCTTCAGCCCCGAGCTCGCCGTGGTCACCCACGCCGGCGGCAAGGAGCTCGACGAGCCGGTCGTGGTCCGCCCCACCAGCGAGACGGTGATCGGCGAGTTCATGGCCAAGTGGGTGCAGAGCCACCGCGACCTGCCGCTGCTGCTCAACCAGTGGGCCAACGTGGTGCGCTGGGAGCTGCGGACCCGGCTGTTCCTCCGCACCAGCGAGTTCCTCTGGCAGGAGGGCCACACCGCCCACGCCACCGAGGCCGACGCACGCGACTACGCCCGCCGGATCCACCACGACGTCTACCGCGACTTCATGGTCGACGTGCTGGCCATGCCGGTGTTCATCGGGCGCAAGACCCGCCAGGAGCGCTTCGCCGGGGCCACCAACACCCTCGCCTGCGAGGCCATGATGCGCGACGGCAAGGCCCTGCAGATGGGCACGTCGCACGAGCTCGGGCAGAACTTCGCCCGGGCTTTCGACATCACCTACCAGGGCGTCGACGGCACCCCCGAGATGGCCTGGACCACCTCCTGGGGCTCGTCGACCCGCATGATCGGCGGGTTGATCATGTGCCACGGCGACGACCGCGGGCTGCGGGTCCCGCCCCGGCTGGCGTCGATCCAGGTCGTGGTGCTGGTGATCCGCGACGAGGACGGCGTGGGCGAGGCCGCGGCCCGGCTGGTCCGCGAACTGGTCGACGCCGGCGTGCGGGCCCGCCTCGACGACCGCACCGACACGTCGTTCGGGCGGCGCTCCACCGACTGGGAGCTCAAGGGCATCCCGCTGCGCATCGAGGTGGGACCGCGCGACCTGGCGTCGGGCGAGGTCACGCTGGTCCGGCGGTCCACCGGCGACAAGGAGCAGGTCGCCGTCGACGGGCTCGCCGCCACCGTCCCGGCGCTGCTCGACGAGCTCCAGGCCGACCTGCTCGCCGAGGCCACCACGTTCCGCGACGCCAACACGGCCGACGTGGCAACCGTCGACGAGGCCCGCGAGGCGGCGCGCACCGGCTTCGCCCGCATCCCCTGGGCGGCGCTCGGCGAGCAGGGCGAGGCCGAGCTGGC
>DATAGR010000262.1:0-6969 GCA_036263575.1 Aquihabitans sp.
GTTCTGGGCCATGCGCCAGCCCGGCGGCCCGCTCGCCGCCACCAGCGCCTCGGCCGACCTGTACCCGCTCAGCGGCTCGGCCACGGTCCTCCCCGGTGAGCCCTCCGGGCCCACCGACGTCGTGCTGCTGGCGACCGACAACGGCAGCGGCAGCAAGCGGGTGGTCACGCGCGTGAAGCTCGGGGGCGACCTCGACGAGGGCGAGCTGACGTGGAAGAGCGACCCGCTCCCCAGCGACGTGTACACCGCGTCGTTCGCCGCCGACGCCGAGACCGTCTACGTGGGCGCCGGCGACGAGGTGCGGAGCCTGTCGCTGCGCACCGGCGAGGAGCGGTGGCGCGCCTCGCTCACCGACAAGGTCACCACCGGGTGCCCGGACTGCTTCCGCATCGTCGACGGCACGCTCGTGGTCCGCACCGACGACTCCTACCTGACCGGGTTCAGCACCGAGTCCTCCGAGCCCCGCTGGAGCCGCCGCCTGGCCTCGCCCTCAGCTGCGGCGTCGATCGTCGGCGGCAGCGTCCTCCTCGTCGACGATCCCCCCGACGCCCAGGCCCTGACCGAGGTGACCACGATCGCGCCGGCCGACGGCAAGGTCGTGCGCACCTTCGCCCCGTCGTGCCCGCAGAGCCCGGACACGCCCTTCCCGATCGAGATGTCGGCGGGCGACCCCGTGCACGCGGTGCCCGGCACCGGCGACCTCGTCGCCGCCTTCGGCTTCGGCTACGGCTGCATCGTCCGGTGGGAGGCGGCCACCGGTGCGGTCCGCTGGGCCACCCCGCTGCCCGACGGCAACTTCGAGGACGAGCAGCCGCCGGTCATCACGGCCACGGACCTGGTGGTCACCAAGACGTCGGGGAGCCTGCGCGTCGACCTCGCCACCGGGCGGGCCACCCCCCTGGAGCCGGTGCCCGACGCCGACACGCAGCCCAAGGCGGTCGTCGGCACCACCCTCCTGGCCGAGACGACCTCCACCCGTGGCACCACCCGGGGCGGCCTGGCCGCCTTCGACCTCGCATCGGGCCGGCGGCTGTGGTCGACCCAGCTCGAGAGCGGCGCCCAGCCGGTGTCGCGGGGGCGGTACCGCTCGTCGGACGCCCTCTTCGACGGATCGCCCCGCACCCTGCTCGTCACCACCGGGCCCACCCCGCTCCTGCTGACGTTCGAGGGCGAGACCCGAGAGATCCTGCGCCAGGAGCTCGATGTCGCCACCGGCGAGCTCACGCGGGGCACGGAGCGCCAGTTCGTGTCGCGCTTCGGGTCCTCCGGCACGCCGTCGATCACGGTGGAATCGGTCGACGCCCGTTCGCTGCTGCTGAGCGTCGACTCGATCATCGAGGTCGTGCCGCTGTCGGGCGAGGGCCCGATCGCGACCTGGCCCGAGCCCCGCTGACCAGCGGTACGGTGGCCCGCATGGGTCAGATCGTGAAGTTCCCCAGCAACGGACACGGCGCCAGCGGCTACCTCGCCGTCCCCGAGGGCGGCTCGGGCCCGGGACTCGTGGTCATCCAGGAGTGGTGGGGGCTCGTGCCGCACATCACCGACGTGTGCGACCGCTTCGCGGCCGAGGGCTTCGTGGCCCTGGCGCCCGACCTCTACCAGGGCCAGACCACCACCGAGCCCGACGAGGCCGGCAAGCTGATGATGGCGCTCAACCTCGGGCGCGCCGTCCAGGACGTCGGCGGCGCCGTCGCCTTCCTGCAGGGCCACGAGGCCGTCGCCGGCACCAAGCTCGGCATCACCGGGTTCTGCATGGGCGGCGGCCTCACCCTCGTGGCCGCGTGCGAGCTGCCCGATGCCTTCGGCGCCGTCGTGCCCTGGTACGGCCTCATCCCGTGGCCCGACGCCCAGCCGGACTGGACCAAGCTGCAAGCGCCGGTGGAGGGCCACTTCGCCGGCGAGGACGGCTTCTTCACGCCCGACGCGGCTCGCGACCTGGAGGCCCAGCTGCGGGCGGCCGGCACGTCGGCCACGTTCTACGTCTACGAGGGCGCCGACCACGCCTTCTTCAACGACACCCGCCCCGAGGTCCACGACCCGGAGGCCGCCGCCACCGCGTGGCAGCGCACGCTCGAGTTCCTGCACACCCGGCTCGGCTGATGGCGGTGCCCACCGCCGCCGTCGGTCCGGTCGACCGCTACCTCGAGGCCGGGCTGCGCCTCGGCCGCCACCTCGACGGCCTGGTCGACGCCTACTTCGGTCCGGAGGACCTGGCGGCGCGCGTGGAGGCCGAGCCGCTGCGGCCGTTGCCCGCGCTGGTGGCCGACGTCCGCGCCCTCGTGGCCGACCTCGACGCCGGCGACGGCGACCTGGATCCCACGCGCCGCCGCTGGCTGCGGGCCCAGGCGGCCGGCCTCCACACGGCGGCGAGGAAGCTGGCGGGGGAGGAGGTGGCGTTCCTCGACGAGGTCGAGCGGTGCTACGGCGTGCGCCCCTCGTTCGTCGACCACGAGGTGCTGGCCGACGCCCACCGCCGCCTCGACGCGGTGCTCCCCGGCAGCGGGGCCCTCGCCGAGCGCTACGACACCTGGCGCACGACCCACCTCCTCACGCGCGAGCAGCTGACGGCCGCGGTGCACACCCTGGCCGAGGCCTTCCGCGAGCGGACCGACCGGGCCTTCGGCCTGCCCGAGGGCGAGCACGTCGAGTTCGAGCTGGTCACCGACCAGCCGTGGTCCGGGTTCAACTACTACGAGGGCGGGCTGCGGAGCCGGGTGGCGATCAACACCGACCTCCCCGTGCCATCGAACGTCATCGCCCACCTGATCGCCCACGAGGCCTACCCCGGCCACCACACCGAGCACTGCCGCAAGGAGGTCGGCCTGGTCCGGCGTCGCGACCAGCTCGAGGAGAGCATCTTCCTCGTCGGCACGCCGCAGTGCCTGCTCGCCGAGGGGCTGGCGGACCTCGCCCTCGAGGCGCTGCTCGGCCCCGGCAACGAGCCGCTCGTGGCCGAGCTCCTGCACCCGCTCGGCATCCGCTACGACACCGAGGTGGTGGCGGCCGTCGCCGACGCCGCCCAGGCGCTCTCGACCGTGCGCGGCAACGCCGCCCTCCTCCTGCACGACCGGGGCCGGCCCGAGGAGGAGGCGGTGGCCGAGCTCGAGCGCTGGGCGCTCCTCTCGCACGAGCGGGCGGTGAAGGCCGTCGCCTTCCTCACCCACCCCACCTGGCGGGCGTACATCTTCTGCTACGTCTCGGGCCTTCCGCTGTGCCGCGACTGGGTCGCCGGCGACGCCGCCCGCTTCGAGCGGCTGCTCACCGAGCAGTTCGTCCCGGCCGACCTCACCGCCGCCTGAGCGGCGAGCGGTCGCGCTCCCGCCCGCTCAGCCGACGGGCGGGAGGGCCTGCTGCTCGTCGAGCATGCTCGACATCACGGACTTGATGAAGTCGTCGGCCTCGTCGGTCATGCCGCCGGCCACGCCGCCGTAGATCGCGCCCGACTTCGCCGGCTGGTCGCCCTGCTCCTTGGCGTAGGCCACCGCGGCGGCGAGGTCGTTGGCGAAGGCCTCGGCCACGCCGGCCTGCGTCTGGGGGCGGGTGACGGCCATGTGCAGCGCGTTGGGGTACTGCTGGCCGTTGAAGCGCCAGCCCTTCGGTCGCATGAAGTCGTTCACGTGGTAGATGTCGAACTCGTCGCTCGTTAAGCTGAAGAGGAACGACGGCTTCCCCATGATCCGCAGCTCCGGGTGCGAGCGGACGGCGTCCTGCATGGCCTGCGACGTCTCGAAGATCGCCTTGGCGTAGCCGCGGTAGCCCTCGCGACCGAGCTGCACCATCGAGGCCCACGTGGCGGCGAGCAGCCCACCCGAGCGCGAGCCGTCCATGCCCGGCGAGCAGTACTTGCCGCCGGTCCAGTCGGTGAGGAAGAAGTACTGCGAGTTGCGCCACGACTTGTCGCGGAACAGCACCGTGGAGGTGCCCTTGAACGCGTAGCCGTACTTGTGGGTGTCGGCCGAGATGCTCGTGACGCCGGGCAGCCGGAAGTCGAACACCGGGATGTCGAAGCCGAGCTCCTCGCCGAACGGCAGGATGAAGCCGCCGAGGCAGCCGTCGACGTGCAGCGGCACGCCCGTCTCCACGGCGAGGTCCGAGAGCTGCTCGATCGGGTCGATGGTGCCGTAGCCGTAGTTGCAGGCCGAGCCCATGAACCCGATCGTCTGGTCGTCGATGTTGGCCCGCACCCAGTCGGGGTCGACCAGCGTGGTCTCGGGGTCGACCGGTGCCTGCCGCAGCTCGATGCCGAAGAGGTGGCAGGCCTTGTCGAACGCGGGGTGGCCGGTCTCGGGCTTGATGAAGTTTGGCCGGGTGACGCCGCGCTCCTGCGCCGCCTTCTCCCGGTAGGCGAGCACGGCGTGGCAGATGCTGCCGGTGCCGCCGCTGGTGATGAGGCCGACCGGCTCGCCGTCGGTCACGGCCCCGCCGTGGAACAGGTCGAGCGCCATGGCGATGACCTCGCCCTCGTAGCGCGTCGCGCTCGGGCAGATGTCGCGCTGGAGGATGTTGACGTGGGCGTAGAGCCCGAACACGTCGTTCATGAAGTCGTAGTGGTCGTGGTCGCCGCAGTACATCGTCCCCGACACGCGGCCGCCCTCCCACGAGGCGTCCTCCTCGGTGGCGAGGGCACGCATCTCGGCGAGGATCTCGTCGCGGGGCCGGCCGTGCTCGGGCAGCGTGCGGTTGACCGGGAACCGGTCCTTGTAGGGGTAGGCACCCATGTCGTCGGCTCCCGAGGGGTCGCCCGGGCGATCCGAATGATCGCTCGGTTCCGCGCCCGCCATTCTGCCCGAGATCGGCGCCGCGGCCAACGCCGGACGAGGCGCCGGACCGAACACGTATCCAACCGAGTGGTTGACAACGACAGGCGCTCGTCGTACGTTGTCTTCAACCAAGCGGTTGAACAACGTGGAGGCAACGTCGACATGGCAGCGGATGCGCTCTCCCGGGTCTTCTCGGCACTGGCCGACCCGACCCGGCGCGACATGGTGGCCCGGCTCTCGTCCGGCGACGCCACGGTCAACGAGCTCGCCGAGCCGTACGACGTCAGCCTCCAGGCCGTCTCCAAGCACCTGCGGGTGCTCGAGGACGCCGGGCTGGTCAGCCGCACGCGCGAGGCCCAGCGCCGCCCCGTGCACCTGGAAGCGGAGGTGTTCGACCTGATGACCAGGTGGATCGAGCGCTACCGGCGCCAGGCCGAGGAGCGCTACCGCCGCCTCGACGACGTCCTCCGGTCGATGCCGGACGACGACGCACCACGAACCACCCACCCACCCACGACCGGAGCACCGACATGACCACCACCACCCACGAGACCGAGATCGTCGTCGACGAGAAGGTCCCGGCCGTCCACATCATCCGGGAGTTCGACGCCCCGCCGGCCAAGGTCTTCCGGGCCCACGTCGAGCCCGACCTGGTCGCCCGCTGGCTCGGCCCGCACGGCATGGAGATGCGCATCGACGGCTGGGACTGCCGCACCGGTGGCTCGTACCGCTACATCCACACCGCGGACGGCGAGGAGTACGCCTTCCACGGCTGCTTCCACGAGGTCCGGCCCGACGAGGTCATCGTGCAGACCTTCACCTACGAGGGCATGCCCGACGGCGTCGCCCTGGAGCGCCTGGTGCTGACCGACCTCGGCGACGGCCGCACCCGGCTCACCGCGACCTCGCTCGTCGACTCCTTCGAGGACCGCGACGCCTTCCTCGCCAGCGGCATGGAGGTGGGGGTGCGCGAGGGCTACGAGCGCCTCGACGCCATCCTCGCCGGCTGACCCCGGGTCTCCCGGGACCACCCCGGCGGGCGATGTCGGATCGGCAGCCCGGCGCCGTCGCCGCCGATCCGACATGCTGGCCCGATGGGCACCCGCAGCGAACTGCTCGAGCACTCGGCCGCCATCGTCGACGCGTGGTCCACGCCCGGCGGTCCGCCGCCCGGTGCCCCCGAGGGCCCGACCAACCGGGTCACCAACGAGCTCTCGGAGCTCGACGACGGCCTCGCCGTGGTGGAGTCGTTCTCCCACGTGGTGGCCTTCCGCACCGACGAGGGGCTGGTGCTGTTCGACTCGTCGAGCGTCTTCACCGGTGCCGGCGTCACGGCGTCGCTCCGGGCGTGGAGCGACGAGCCGGTGCACACCCTCGTGTACACCCACGGCCACGTCGACCACGTCGGCGGCAGCGGCGCCCTCCTCGCCGACGGCCGCGAGCGGGGCCACGGCGCCCCCGAGGTGGTCGGCCACGAGAACGTCGGGGCCCGCTTCGAGCGCTACCGCCGGACCGACGGGTGGAACCTCGCCATCAACGCCCGCCAGTTCGGGCCCGGCTTCGGCGGCGGCACGGGCCGCAGCGGGAAACGACCCACGTTCCTGCCCGGCGACACGCTCGAGTGCACCGAGACCTACCGGACCGAGCTCGACCTCGCCGTCGGCGGCCTCGACATCGAGCTGCACCACGCCCGTGGCGAGACCGACGACCACACGTGGGCGTGGATCCCGTCCCGTCGCGCCGTGGCCGTCGGCGACTTCGTCGCCTGGGTGTTCCCGAACGCCGGCAACCCGCAGAAGGTGCAGCGCTACCCGGCCGAGTGGGCGGCGGCGCTGCGGGAGATGCTGACCCTCGAGCCCGAGCTGCTCCTGCCCGCCCACGGGCTGCCGGTCGCCGGCCAGGAGCGGGTTGCCACCGTGCTCGGCGACCTGGCCACCGCGCTGGAGCGGCTGGTCGACGACGTCGTCTTGGCGATGAACGCCGGGGCGACGCTCGACGAGATCGTCCACTCGGTGCGGGTGGACGACGACCTCCTCCGCCGCCCGTGGCTGCGGCCGATCTACGACGAGCCCGAGTTCGTCGTCCGCAACGTGTGGCGCCTCTACGGCGGCTGGTGGGACGGCGACCCCGCGCTCCTGAAGCCGCCGCCGGCCGACGCCCTCGCCACCGAGCTGGCCGACCTGGCCGGCGGTCCCGATCGCCTCGCGGC
>DATAGR010000263.1:0-6038 GCA_036263575.1 Aquihabitans sp.
CTCCTCGATCCGCCCGTCCCACAGCAGCAGCACGCCGGACGGCAGCAACGTGTCCTGGGCGCTGCCGACGACGCCCAGGCGGGCCCGCCACCGGTCGACCTCCCGACGCCCGGCCCCCACCTCGCCCCGGAGCGCCCAGCCCGACGCCACCATCATCAGCACGTGGCCCAGGTCCGGCAGGTCCGCCCCGCCCCGTTCGAGCGCACGGCGGGCCCAGGTGATCGCCGGCTCGCCCAGGGCCGCGTTGGAGGCCACGGTGGCGAGGAGCGTCGCGGCGCGCGCCGCGGTCGACGGGTCCTCCGCCGAGGTCCAGGCCCGCTCCAGGGAGGTCGTGGCGGCGCGGGCGTCGCCGTCGAGGATCGCGAGGTGCCCGAGGACGAGCTGCGCCTCCGCCCCGCCGGTGCCCGTGGTGACCCCGGCGAGCAGGTCCCTGGCCGTCGAGGTGTCACCCATGGCCACGAGGCCGCCGGCGGCGCCGACCAGCGCGCCGTCGCGCTCCATGCCCGGTGGGAAGCGGTCGGCGGCCGCGGTCAGGAGCTCGACCGCCGAGAGCTCCCAGCCGTGGCGCAGGCGCTCCACGCCCAGGGCGACCGCCTCCCGTCCGAGCTCGGGGTCGTCGCCGTTCGATGCGGCGAGGCGGTGCAGCATCCGGCGAGCCGGGTCGGCCACGACCTCCGCCGCCCACCGGTGGAGGTCCGCCCGCCGATGCGGGGTCACGTCCTGGAGGATGGCCGAGCGCAGCAGCGGGTGGGCGACGTCGAGGACCACCCGACCAGCGCGGAGCTCGGTGGCGAGCAGGTGGTGGCGGACCGACTCCTCGACCACCGCGTCGAGGGCGTCGCCCGCGGGCAGCCCCGGGACCGACGCGATCGCCTCCGCCGCCACCGGGGCGCCGACCACCGCCACCGCCGTCACCACCCGCTCAACCGGCGGCGAGCAGGCGGCCAGCCGGTTGAGCATCACGGTGGCGTACGAGCGCGGTGCCGGGAGCGCGCCGATGCCCGTGGCCAGCTCCTCGGGACCGAGCTCGTCGGCGAGGGCGAGGACGGCCAGCGGGAGGCCGCCGGCGTGGGCCCGCAGGCGCTCGGCGGCCCGGGGCGACAGGTCCGGTCCCTGCCGGGCCGCCACCAGCTCCCGCACCTCCGATGCCCCGAGGCCGTCCAGCGCCAGGCGTTCGCCGTCGTCGCCCGAGGCGAGCCGCAGGAGCGGCTCGAGGTGGTCTGCGTCCGGGCGGTGGCCGACCACCACCAGGACGGGCAGCCGGCGGAGCCGGCGGACGGCGAAGGTGAGCGCCTGCACCGACGGCGGGTCGGCCCACTGGGCGTCGTCGACCGAGACGAGCACCGGCTCGGCCGCCGCCAACCTGGCGATGACGTCCACCAGGGCGGCGCCCACGTCGAACGGCTCGGGCCGGGGGCCGGCGCGGCCGAACCGGGCCGTCACCGTCACGCCGAGCGCCGCGGCCTCCTCGAGCAGCTGCTCCGCCACACCGAGGTCCAGCCGCTGCTCGCCCTCCTCGCCGCTGGCCGCCAGGAGTCGCACGTCGGGCGATCGCTCGTCGGCCAGCCACCGCAGCAGGGCGGACTTCCCCACCCCGGCCTCGCCCTCGACCGAGACCACCACCGGCCGCCCACCGGCGGCGCGCCCCGACGCCCCCGCGAGCGCCGCCCGCTCGGCCACCCGCCCCACCAGCGGCGCGCGCCCGGGCGACGTGCCGGGGGAGCCGACGGGGACCACGCCCGGACCCTACGCCCGGCCGGGTCCGCCGTCGCCCGGTGGCCCGAGCACGTCGAGTCGTGTCGCCGCTTGTGGTGAACAGCCCTCGGCCCGGCGATGGCGCTCACGACCACCGCAGCGGGGCCGATGGGTCCCGATGACCTTGCGGCGGTGGCGTGTCGGCCTTGCGACGGCGACGGGGGGGCTCCTGGCGATGGCCATGCCACTCGTCGCAGCGGCTGCGCCGGATGCCACGGGCTGCGGGCAGCCCGAAGCCGCGGGCGACGTGGTGTGGACCAGCGCCGCCGGTGACGGTGCGTGGCGGACGCCGGGCAACTGGGTCGACGGCGAGGGTCACGAACGGGTGCCGTCGTACGACGACTGGGCGTGCGTCGACACCCGCATCAGCGGAGAGGTCATCGTCCCGGCGGGCACCAGGGTGGGCGCCCTCGTCCTCGGCGCCGGCCTGGACGACCCGCCGGTGACCCTCCTGGGATCCCTCGAGTTCTTCCTCGTCGGCGGCACCGGCGTCCTTCGGGTCCAGGGGCGATCCCGGCTCGACGGCGTGGCGTTGGAACCCGGCCGGATCGAGATCGCCCCGGGTGCCGACGTGGACGCGGGACGACCCTGGATCAACGACAGCTTCGACGACCGCGCGATCCCGCTCGAGGTGGAGGGCACGCTCCACATCGGGAACGCGTCGCTGGACGGAGCCGTCGTCCTCCCGGGAGGGCGGATCGACTCGTCGTACGCAGGAGGGGACGTCAACCTCGTCGGCGTCCTCGACATCCGACCCGGCGCCGAGGTGGTCCTCGGCCGGCCGTCGACCGTCTACGTCGATCCAGCTGCCGAGATCGTGGGCGAGCTCCCCCGGTTCGTCGACGCGACCATCCTCCACCTCGGCCCGTTCACCCTGGAGGCGATCGGTGAGGTGACGGTGATCGGCGTCGGCCCGGACAGCACGTTGCGGCTCCGGCCCGACGGCGAGCGCATGACCGTCCACGGACGCGGTGACGACCCCATCGTCAACCTCGGCACGCTCGACATCAGGGGCGTGCCGGGCGGACCGGCCGTCGTGCGCCTGCCGGTCGCGCCGGTGGACGCTCCCATCGCCAGCGCGGGCACGCTGCTGCTCGACGGGGTCCAGGTGCGAGGCACCCTGACCAACAGCGGCACGGCGAAGGTGGGCAACTTCACGTGGATCCGGGGCGAGGGCACGTCCATCGAGAACTCCGGCCGCCTCGAGGTGGGAGCCCCGTTCGGTTCGGGCGGGCTCCTCACGGCGAGCCTCCTGATCTCGGGACCGCTGCGCAACACCGGCACCGTCGTCGCCACGGACCCGCGGGCGGAGATCACCGCGGAGGGCGTGATCGGGTCGGCCCCGATCGGGCCACGCATCAACGTCGTGGGCGACGGGGACGGCGAAGGCGTGGACAGCGGTGTGCGGCCCGGACCGTCCTCGCCGTTGGTGCTCGACGAGCTGGGCTGGGGCACGAGCCGGGTCCACCTCGGCGTCCGGGGCCTCGCCTCCGTCGACGCCGGTCGCGTGAAGGTGACCCGACAGCTCGTCGAGTTCGGCGACGCCCGGGGCTTCGACCTCGACGTGGCCGGCGGGTACGTGCCGTGCGACGGCTCGCGGTGGCAGCTCCTCACCCGGCCGAGCTCGGTGGTCGGGTACCGGCCGCCGGGCAGCACGCCGGGCAGCACCCCCGGCGTGGCGCGCGGCCCGGTCGACCTCCGGGCCACCGGGCTCCCTGCAGGCGTCACCGTCTCGCTGATCGAGCGGACCGACGGGTTCGTCGCCGTGGCATCGGGCACACCGACCGACGGGGCCACCTGCTCGGACACCCCGGGCGCTCGCATGGTGTCGGGCCTGTTCGTGGACGGCCTCGGCCGACCCGCTCGCCCGGATCAGCTGGCCGACTTCGGTGCCCGGTCGGCCACGACGGCGGGCCGCACGGCGGTCGCCCGCGAGCTGCTCGGCGGCGAGACCGCCACGCAGCGCTTCGCGGACGTCGAGCTCCGACGGATCCTCGGACGGCCCGCGTCACGCAGCGCCGTCGTCTCGTGGGCCACCCGGCTGCGGGCCGCGACGCCACCCGACCAGATGCGCGCCGAGGCCCACGGCGGGACCGCGGCGTGGAAGTCCGCCGGGTCCACGCCCGCCGGCTGGACCAACCGGTTCTACGGCATCGAGCTCGGTCGCCGACCCACCGCCGCCGAGACGAACAGCGTCGCCGCCGCGCTGCGCGCCGGCAGCAGCCGCACGGCGGTCGCACGCTGGATCCTCGCCGGCGCGGAGGCGGACCGGGTCCTCGCCGAGCGATCGATCGCCCTCTGGCGCCACCGCAGCGCCACACCCGCCGAACGCTCCACCTGGGCGCAGCGCTACCAGACCGCTCCCGAGCTCACCGTCACCGCCGACCTCGCCGCCACCGCACCCTGATCCCGGCCCAGGCGGGCGCCGTCCCCCGCTCGGGCGACGTGCCGGTACGCCCACAGGGACCACGCCCGGACCCCGACGAGCGGTCCGGCTGCCGGGTTGCGCGGGAAGGCCTCCAGGTCGGCTCACGACCGGGCACCGTTGCCCGATCGCGGGCTGGGTGCGATCATCCCCCCATCAGCCGACCGGCGCGAGGAGCACCCGGTGGACGATGACGTCGGGCGCCTGCTCGTCGAGCACACCGAGGCGTGGAACAGCCACGACCTCGAGCGCCTGATGCGGTTGTTCGCAGATGACTGCGTGTTCGAGGCTTCGGCAGGACCCGAACCCTGCGGCACCCGCTTCGTCGGCCGAGCCCAAGTGCGTGCGGCGTTCCAAGATGTGCTCGCCGGCATGCCGGATGCGCACTGGGGAGAGGCGCGTCACGCCGTCATCGGCGAGGACGAAGGGGTGTCGGAGTGGAGGCTGACCGGCACCTTTGGGGATGGCACGCGCCTCGACGTCTTCGGGTGCGACTTCCTTACGCTGCGCCACGGCCAGATCGTCCGCAAGGCCTCCTTCCGCAAGCAGCGACGACCAGCGACCGCCTGATGGACCGCCGTCGGGCGCGTCGGCAACCGCCGGCCGACGAGCGCCTCGGACGCGACAACGGCCCCCGTAGGGGCCGCTGAACGTCGTCCGTGGTGGGCGTAACAAGACTCGAACTTGTGACCCCTGCCGTGTGAAGGCAGTGCTCTAGCCAACTGAGCTATACGCCCCGGTGCGAGCGACGACCCTAGCGCAGGCCCTCCCGTCGCCGACCAATCGCCGTCGGCCGCCGACCGCCCCCGAACCGATCGCTACGGCTCGTACGGGCAGCGGGTGTCGGCGCCGATGGTCTCCTCGAACACGGCGAGGGCCCGGAGCACGACGAGGTCGCCGTGCTGGGGGCCGACGACCTGGAGGCCGACGGGCATGCCGTCGGCGGTGAAGCCGGCGCACACCGAGCCGGCCGGCGAGCGGGTGAGGTTGAAGGGGTACGTGAAGCGCACCCAGCTGGCGTCCTCGACACCGTGGACCGTGCCGAACGCCTTGCCCACCGGGGTGTGCCCCGCCACCGTCGGCGTCAGCAGCAGCGGCGCCTCGTGCAGGACCTCGACCAGGCGGACGTTGAGGCGGTGGGCCAGGTCCTGGACCTCGAGGACGGTCGTGGCCGTCGCCTGCGACTTGACCCAGTTCAACATGCCGGCCAGGTCGGCATCGACGTCGTCCCAGCGGTCGCCGTCGGGGTCCACCTCCTGGATCGTGCGGAGGTTGGCGGCGAGCGAGAGCTGGAGCCAGTCGACCGCCGGGTCCTGGGTGAAGACGTCGTCCACCTCGACGACCTCGGTCCCCCGTGCGGCCAGCTGCTGCACGGCGCGCTCGCAGATCTCCCGGATCTCGGGGTCGACGACGGCGTAGCCGAGCGTCGGCGACCACAGCACCTTGCGGGGGACGTGGAGGTCGTCGACGGCGTCCCGCCACGAGTCCTCGGGCATGGGCAGCGCGCGCAGGTCGGTCGGGTCCGGGCCGATGACGGAGTCGAGCGCCAGGGCCTGGTCCCGGATGTGGCGGGTCATGACCCCCTTGCTCGACAGGTCGGCCCAGCCCGGCGGGTGCGTGCCACCGGCGGGGACCCGGCCGAGCGAGCACTTGAGCGACGACAGGCCGCACAGCGCCGAGGGGATCCGCAGCGACCCGCCGCCGTCGGACCCGGTCGCCATCGGCACCATGCCGGCGGCGACGGCGGCGGCAGACCCGCCGGACGACCCGCCCGCCGAACGCTCCAGCGACCACGGGTTGCCGGTGCGGCCGAAGACGCGGTTGTCGGTGTCGGCCTTCCACGCCAGCTCCGGCGTGT
>DATAGR010000264.1:0-2805 GCA_036263575.1 Aquihabitans sp.
GCTACCATCCGGCGTCGGGGGCACAGGGAACGAGGGACACATGGGGACCGAGCAACACCGATCCGTTCGCGCCGTCGCCGCGCTCGTCGTGGCGGTCGGCCTGCTGGCCGCTGCGGTGGGCTGCACGAGCGACGACGACGCGGGCTCCGACGGCGAGCGCAGCGGGGCCACGTCGACCACCGCCCCCCGCCCGACCGCCCCCGAGGAGGTCGAGCTCACCGGCTCGATCGACGTCGAGGTGGAGGACGCCGAGCGGTGCGACCCCATCGCCGAGGGCTGCCTGCTGCCGTTCCCCAACGACCACTTCACCGAGGCCGACGACGCCACGCCCACCGGCCGACGGGTCGCGCTCGACGAGGCGTCGATGCCCGTCAACGAGCAGGGCGTGTCGGTCGACCCGACCCACTGGAACGACCTCGACGGGTTCAGCCCAGCGGCGGCCGCTCTGGTGCAGATCCCCGACGTGGACCTCGAGACGTCCGGCGCCGCGTCGCTCGTCGACCCCAGCACGTCGCTGGCCGACGGCTCGGCCGTCGTGCTGCTCGACGCGACCACCGGCGAGCGGCTGCCGCACTGGACCGAGCTCGACGAGGACGCGGAGTCCGGCTCGGTGCCCACGATGTTCGTGCGGCCGGCCGTCTTCCTCCCCGAGGGCCATCGCATCGTCGTCGCCATGCGCGGCCTGGTCGACACGTCCGGCGACCCCATCGAGCCGACCGAGGCGTTCCGCGCCTACCGCGACCGCCTCGACACCGGGGATCCCGTCCTGGAGGAGCGCCGCCCGGCCATGGAGCAGGTGTTCGCCGACCTGGACGCAGCCGACGTCGCGCGCGAGGAGCTCGTGCTGGCGTGGGACTTCACCGTCGCCAGCGCCGAGGCGCTCTCGGCCCGAATGCTCCACCTCCGCGACGACGCCTTCGAGCGCCTGGCCGACGACGCGCCGGCCTTCACCGTCACGACCGACGAGCCGTCGGACCGCGAGGGCATCGCCCGCGAGGTGAGCGGCACCTACGAGATCCCGCTGTACCTGTCGGGCGCCGGCGAGGCCGGGTCCTCCTTCGAGCTCGGCGACGACGGCCTGCCCACCCACACCGGCACCTACACGGCGCCGTTCCACTGCATCGTCCCCGAGTCGGCCACGGCCGACCAGCCGAGCAGCACCGGCATCTACGGCCACGGCCTCCTGGGAACCGGGGAGCAGGTGGGCGCGGCGACCGAGGTGGCGGCCGAGGGCAACCGCACGTTCTGCGCCACCGACCTCATCGGCATGTCGGAGTCCGACTTCGGCAACGCGGCCACGATCGTCAGCGAGCTGTCGACGTTCAACACCCTGGCCGACCGCCTGCAGCAGGGGCACCTCAACACCCTGGTGCTCGGGCGCCTGATGATCCACCCCGACGGCTTGGGCACGCACGAGGCGTTCCGCGACGGCGACACGTCGGTGCTCACTGACGACCTCGCCTACTACGGCATCAGCCAGGGCGGCATCATGGGCGCGGCCACCACCGCCATCGCCCAGGACTGGACCAACGCGGCCCTCGGCGTGCCCGGGGCCAACTACGGCCTCCTGCTCGATCGCAGCGTCGACTTCGACGACTTCCGCCTCGTCTACGAGCCGTCGTACCCGGCGGCCGCCGATCGGGCGCTCGGCCTGCAGCTGATCCAGATGCTGTGGGACCGCGGCGAGGCCTCCGGCTACCTCCAGCACCTGACCGCCGAGCCCTACGCCGACACGCCCGAGCACCGCGTGCTGCTGCACGCCGCCTTCGGCGACCACCAGGTCGCCAACGTGTCGACCGCCGTCGAGGCCCGCAGCATCGGCGCCGCCGCCGTCCGGCCGGTGCTGGCCGACGGCCGCTCGCCCGAGGACGACCCGTTCTGGGACATCCCCGAGATCGAGTCGTACCCGCACGAGGGCTCGGCGGTGGTGATGTGGGACAGCGGGGCGGCGCCGCCGCCGCTCGAGAACGTGCCGCCGCGCACGGGCGAGGACCCCCACGGCGACCCGCGCGGGGCGCCGGCGGCCATCGAGCAGATCGTGGAGTTCCTCGAGTCGGGCACGGTCATCGACGCCTGCGGGGGCGAGCCCTGCACGGCGGAGCCCCGCGACTGACCCGACGGCCGATCAGTCGGTGGCCACGACGCCACGGAGGCCGTCGGCGCCGAACAGCGGCTCCAGCGCGGCCGCCAGGCTCGGGCCCCGGCGGAGGCTGTGGCCGCCGTCGACGTTGATGGCCTGGCCGGTGATCCACGCCGACTCGGGCCCCACGAGGAAGCGCACGAGGTGGGCGACGTCGTCGGGCTGGCCGATGCGGTTCAGGGCGATGTTCTGCTCGTAGCTCTCGAGGACCGGGCCCCCGGCGGTGATGAGCCCGACCAGCTCGGTGTCGATGAGGCCCGGGCACACGCTGTTGACCCGCACGTCGCTGGGCCCCAGCTCGTCGGCCGCCTGGCGGACCAGCTGGTCGATGGCCGCCTTGGACGGGCCGTAGGCGCCGAACCACGGGTGCGGCGTGGCCGCCGCGATCGACGAGATGGCGACGAACGAGCCGCCACCGCCGCGCACCATCTCGGCGGCGCCGTGCTTGAGGGCGAACATGGTGCCGGTGAGGTTGAGCCGCAGCGTGCGCTCCCAGGGCTCGACGTCGAGCTGGGTGACGGGCCCGATCGACTCGCTGCCGCCGGCGCTGGCCACCACCGCGTCGAGGCGGCCGCCGGCCCGCTCCTTGGTGGCGGCGATGGCCGCGACCACCGCCGCCTCGTCGGTGACGTCGGCGACGACGTGGCCCACCTGCGCCTCGGGCA
>DATAGR010000265.1:0-13515 GCA_036263575.1 Aquihabitans sp.
CCTCGGCCATCGGGTCGTGATCGGCCAGGTGCGCCAGCTGGCCGCCGCCCGCGGCCTGCAGACGGTGGTCGTCACGTTCGACCGGCACCCGGCCACGGTGGTGCGGCCCGAGTCCGCCCCCAAGCTGCTGTGCGACCTCGACCAGAAGCTCGAGCTGCTCGCCGCCACCGGCGTCGACGCCACCTACGTGATCCGCTTCGACGCCGAGCGGGCCACCGAGACCGCCGAGGAGTTCGTCGACGACGTCCTCGTCGGGTGCCTGAGCGCTCGGGCCGTCGTGGTGGGGGAGGACTTCCACTTCGGCCACAAGCGGGGCGGCGACGTCGCGCTGCTGGAGGAGATGGGCGCCGAGCGGGGCTTCACGGTGGAGGGCCTCCGTCTCGTCGACGCCAGCGGCGCACCGGCCCACGACGGGCCCAACGTGTCGTCCACCGCCATCCGCGGCCTGCTCGCCGACGGCGACGTGGCCGGGGCGGCGGCCCTCCTCGGCCGACACCACGAGGTGCGCGGCGTCGTGGAGCACGGCGACCGGCGGGGGCGCGAGCTCGGCTACCCGACGGCCAACCTCGCCATCCCGAGCGAGATCCAGCTGCCCGCCGACGGGATCTACGCCGGCTGGTTCGAGCGAGCCGACGGCACCTCGATCCCAACCGCCATGTCCCTCGGCCACCGGCCCACCTTCTACGAGCGACCCCAGGGTGAGCCGCTGCTCGAGTGCCACCTCCTCGACTTCGCCGGCGACCTCTACGGCGAGGCCGTCCGGGTCCGCTTCGTCGAGCGGCTCCGCGGCGAGGTGCGGTTCGACTCCGTCGACGCCCTCGTGGCCCAGATGGGCGCCGACGTCGACCGCACCCGCGAGCTCCTCGCCTGAGCGCCACCGACGAGCCGGCCGACCGCGACCGACCCGACTCGGAGCACCCACCGTCATGGGGTCCCCCGATCGGGGTCTGTCCCACTGACACACTGGGAACGCCTTCGGGGACAAGGGACGAGGTGCATCCGATGCGGAGAACGAGGGGAGCGGCTCCGCAGGGGGAGCCGGGGGGGCGCGGGAGGATCGACGTCCTGTCGACCGACACCGAGACGGGCCCGATCTACGGGCCGGCGCCCGACGACGTCGTCACCGGCACGCTGCCCCGCCTGGCCCGCCACCAGATCTCGTTGGCCGACGGCCACAAGGTCGGCGTCTCGGTCTGCGGCCGGGGCGTGCCGATCGTGCTCATCCACGGCTTCACCGCCGAGGGCATGCTCTACGCCCAGTGCCTCAGCCGCATCGTGTCGGCCGGCTTCAAGGTCGTGGCCATCGACTCGGCGAGCCACGGCTCCACCCAGGGCCTGCCCACCGGCGGCGCCGACTTCGAGGAGTACTCGAAGCTCCTCGGGCGGGTGGTCGACGAGCTGGGGATCAAGAAGGCGATCTTCGCCGGCCACTCGATGGGCGGCCGCCTGATCACCGAGCTGGCCGCCCGCCAGCCCGAGCGGGCGCTGGCGGTGATCCTGCTCGACGCCATCGTCGGCGAGCCGTGGGACAAGATCGTCGCCGTCTCCCGGTTCAACCCGCTGCTGCTCGCCGGCGTCGGGGCCATCCTGCTGGCCGACTCCGTCAGCACCGTGCCGTTCCTGCGCGACCCCCGCCAGGCGCTCAAGTTCGGTCGCCTCGTGGCCCCCACCCTGCTCTCGCACGCCCGCCACCCCACCCACCTGGCCGGGCCGGGCATCTCCATCCTCCGGTCCCGCTCGTCCAAGTGGATGCTCGAGAAGCTGAAGCGCGAGAGGGTGCCGGTGGTGGCGATCCACGGCGACCGCGACATCGTCGTCCCGCTCTCCACCGCCCGCAGCGCGGCCCGCCTGGCCGGCGGGATGGTGGTGGTGGTCGAGGGCGGCACCCACTCGTGGCTGCTCAAGGACCCCGAGACCCTGCCGGCCATCCTCCGGCAGATGTTCGACCACCCGGACAGCGTCGCGGCCCGCAACCGTGACTTCGCCGAGCTGGGCCTGGCCCCCGACGCCACCATCGACGAGATCGAGGACGCCTTCTACGACGAGGGCGCCGTCGTGCTCGACCTGACGCCGGAGATCGACCTCGACGCCATCGAGCCGGGCCGCCGCACCCCGCGGTACCGCTGGCACGTCGACCGCCCCCGCTGAGGTCGGTCGCCGCCGACTTCGCGCACGAACGGGTGTGCGGGCTAGCCTGGACCGCTGTGCCCGACCCTGGGCACGCCGCTCGTGACCAGGCAGCACCGCTCCACCGGAACGGCGCTGCGGGCCCTCGAGCCGGGTCCGACACCCACGAGGAACCCCTGTTGTCAGAGATCATCGATCGCCAGAAGCCCAGCGTCATCGAGGAGCACCGCCTCCACGAGTCCGACACCGGGTCCCCCGAGGTCCAGATCGCGCTCCTCACGAAGCGCATCAACCACCTCAACGAGCACCTCAAGAAGCACAAGAAAGATCACCACAGCCGCCGCGGGCTGCTGATGCTGGTCGGCCGTCGTCGCAACCTGCTCGACTACGTCAAGGACAACGACGTCGAGCGGTACCGCACGATCATCGCCACCCACGGCCTGCGTCGCTGACGTAGCGCCCGCCACGAGCGGCCCTCCGGGGCCGCTCGTGGGCTTCTCCCGCACAACAACCAACCAACGGCGGTCCCACCGCCGGTCAGTTGTCAGTCGCCGATCGCTCGACCACACCGGGTCGGGAGGTCACCGACTGGGAGCTGGCCAACCGGGATCGCCTTCACCGGAGCAGAGCGCTCCAGAGGAGACACCATGGCTGAAGCCATCACCGTGTCCGGTCCCGTCTCCGGGACCGACAAGACCCTGACCCTGTCCACCGGCGTGTTCGCGCCGCAGTCGCAGGGCTCGGTCGTCGCCGCCATCGGCAACACCCAGACCCTCGCCACCGCCAACGGGTCGAAGGACCTGCGCGAGGGCATCGACTTCTTCCCCCTGACGATCGACGTCGAGGAGAAGGCCTACGCCGCCGGCAAGATCCCCGGCTCGTTCTTCCGCAAGGAGGGCCGCCCGTCGGACAACGCCGTGCTGACCTGCCGGCTCATCGACCGGCCGCTGCGCCCGTCGTTCGCCCCCGGCTACCGCAACGAGACCCAGGTGGTCATCACCGTCCTGGGCGCCGACCAGGTCAACCCCTACGACGTCGTGGCCATCAACGCCTCGTCGGCGTCGCTGATGCTCTCGGGCCTGCCGTTCGAGGGCCCGATCGGCGCCGTGCGCCTGGCGTACTCGACCGACGGCGAGTGGATCCCCCACCCGACCTTCGAGGAGATCGAGGACGGCACGTTCCAGATCGTCATCGCCGGCCGTGAGGTCGACGGCCAGATCGCGATCATGATGGTCGAGGCCGGTGGGACCGACAAGGCGTGGGACCACTACCAGGCCGGCGCCCCGAAGGTCACCGAGTCCGTCATCGCCGGTGGCATCGAGGCCTCCAAGACCTGGATCGCCGAGTCGATCGCCCTCCAGCGCGAGCTCGTGGCCGCCGCCGGCGTCCACGCCCCGATCTCGTGGGAGTCCCAGCTCGACTACTCCGACGAGGTCCGCGCCGCGGTGGCCGAGGCCGCCGAGACCCGCCTGGCCGAGGCCAACACCATCGCCGACAAGACCGAGCGCAACGCCGCCAACGACGCCATCAAGGCCGACGTCGTCCCGGCGCTCACCGGCGAGGGCGCGCCCTTCCAGGGCGAGCTGCGGGCCGTCAAGGCCGCGTTCAAGGACCTCACAAAGTCGGTGATCCGCCGTCGGGTGGTCGACGAGGGCATCCGCATGGACGGCCGTGGCGTCACCGACCTCCGCCCCGTGTCGGCCCAGGTGGGGCTCATCCCCACCGCCCACGGCACCGGCCTGTTCCAGCGGGGCGAGACCCAGGTGCTGAACGTCCTCACCCTCGGCCTGCCGAAGATGGACCAGATGCTCGACACCGTCGACCCGGTCACCAAGAAGCGCTACATGCACCACTACAACATGCCGCCCTACGCCAACGGCGAGACGGGCCGCATGGGTGGCACCAAGCGCCGCGAGGTCGGCCACGGCATGCTCGCCGAGCGGGCCCTCCTGCCCCTCGTCCCGAGCCTGGAGGAGTGGCCCTACGCCCTCCGCCTCGTGTCCGAGGTCATGAGCTCCAACGGCTCGACCTCGATGGCCTCGGTGTGCGCGTCGTCGCTGTCGCTGATGGACGGTGGCGTGCCGATCAAGGCGCCCGTCGCCGGCATCGCCATGGGCCTCATCTCCGAGGACGGCAACTACGTCACCCTCACCGACATCCTCGGCTCCGAGGACGCCTTCGGCGACATGGACTTCAAGGTCGCCGGCACCGCCGAGTTCGTGACCGCCCTCCAGCTCGACACCAAGATCGAGGGCCTCCCGGCCGAGGTCCTGGCCGCCGCCCTCGACCAGGCCAAGGTCGCCCGCCTCGAGATCCTCGAGGTCATGAACGCCACCATCGCCGAGGCCCGGCCGTCGGTCGGCGCCTCGGCCCCGAAGATCATCAGCTTCGAGATCCCGATCGACAAGATCGGCGAGGTCATCGGGCCGAAGGGCAAGGTCATCAACGCCATCCAGGCCGAGACCGGCGCCGACATCTCCGTCGACGACGACGGCATGGTCGGCACGGTGTCGATCGGCTCGTCCGACCTGGACAAGGTCAACGAGGCCGAGCGCCAGATCCGGCTCATCCTCAACCCGCCCACCGCCGAGGTCGGCGCCACGTACCCGGGCCGGGTCGTCAACATCACCAAGTTCGGTGCCTTCGTCAACATCCTCCCGGGCCGTGACGGCCTGGTCCACATCTCCAAGATGGGTGGCGGCAAGCGCATCGAGAAGGTGGAGGACGTCCTCGAGCTGGGCCAGCAGATCGACGTGAAGGTCGACGACGTCGACCCCAACGGCAAGGTCAGCCTGACCCCGGTCACCCCGCTCGTCCCCGGCGGCGGTGGCGGCGGCGGCACGGCCGCCCCGAGCGGCGACGGCGCCCCGGCGAGCGAGGCCTCCGGTGGGAGCACCGGCGCCCCGTCCGGTGCGTCCCGCGAGTCGGTGTCCTTCGAGGACACCTTCGACGCCGAGATCCGCGAGGAGTTCGGTGAGCTCGGCCCCGGCTCGGAGCGCCCCGCCGGTGCCGGTGGCGGCGACCGTGGCGGCCGCTCCGGCGGTGGCGGCGAGCGTCGTGGCGGCGGTCGTCGCGGTGGCGGCGGCCGGCGCTGATCCCTCCGCCGTCGGGTGAGCCCTCGGGCTCCCGGCGGCCATCGTCGCAGGTCGGTCCCGGTCGCTCGTCGACCGGGACCGCCTGCCTTTTCCGCCCGTCTCGGGCCCCGGAGACGTCCCCACGTGACCATCGAACGAACCGACCTCCCGTCCGGGCTGACCGTCGTCACCGAGGCGGTGCCGGGCGCCCGCTCGGCGAGCTTCGGGTGCTGGGTGCGCGTCGGCGGGCGCGACGAGACCGACGCGCTGGCGGGCGCGTCGCACTTCCTGGAGCACCTGCTCTTCAAGGGCACCGAGGCCCGCACCGGACGGGAGATCTCCGAGGCGATCGAAGCCGTGGGCGGCGAGCTCAACGCCCACACCGCCCACGAGCACACCGCGTTCTACGCCCGGGTGCCGGCGTCGGCGTCGGCGATCGGGGTGGAGCTGCTGACCGACGTGGTCACGTCGCCGGCGTTCGACGAGGACGACGTCGAGTCCGAGCGCCAGGTCATCCTCGAGGAGCTGCACCTCGCCGAGGACGAGGGCGACGACCGCGTCCTGTCCCTCGCCCACGAGGCCCTGTGGGGCACCCACCCGCTGGGGCGCGAGGTCCTCGGCTCGCTCGAGACGATCGACGGCATGGAGCGCGAGGCGATCGCCGGCTTCTTCGACCGCCACTACCACCCGGCGAACCTGGTCCTCGTCGCGGCCGGGGCCGTCGACCACGCCGAGGTGGTCACGGCCGGCGAGCGGTTCCGAGCCCGGCCCGGCGCCGACCGCCCCGAGCGGGTGCAGCCGGTGGCCGGACCGCCGGTGCAGGCCCACGCCCTCGTGCGGCGCCCGCTGGAGCAGGCCCACCTCGCCGTGGTCTGGCCCGGCCTGGCCGCCGACGACCCCGACCGCTACGCCCTCGGCGTCTGCAACCAGATCCTCGGCGGCGGCCTGGCCAGCCGGCTCTTCCAGGAGATCCGCGAGGAGCGCGGCCTCGCCTACTCCGTGTTCTCGTCGGTCGCCTCCTACAGCGACGCCGGCTCGCTGGTGGCCTACGCCGGCACCAGCCCCGAGCGCGTGGCCGAGGTGCGCAAGCTCATCCTCGACGGCGCCGCCGGCCTGGCGGCCGACGGCGTCACCGACCGCGAGTGGGAGGTCGCCCGGGGCTACCTGGAGGGGGCGTCGCTGCTCGGGCTCGAGGACTCCGGCAGCGTCATGGCCCGCCTCGGCAACCACGTCTGCGCCAAGGGCCGGGTCACCCCGCTCGAGGAGCAGCTCGCCAAGCTGCGCGCCGTCACCCCCGACGACGTGCACCGCGTGGCCCGGCGGCTGCTCGCCGCCGAGCCCGCGATCTGCGGCGTGGGCCCGCTCACCGAGCACGACCTCGGCGCCTGACCCACGGGTGCACGCTGGCTACTCGCCGGTCGTCCCGTCGAGCAGCTCCCGCAGCACGTCGAGTTGGCCGAGGTGGCGCGCCGTCTCCTCGATCAGGTGGAGGTACGCGAAGCGCAGGGTGAACGTGCGCCGGCTGGTGTCGGCGCCGACGTCGTCGAGGTCCCGCCCGGCGGCCGCCGCCCGCGACCGCTCGCAGGCGAGGCGGTAGCGCGCCACCAGGTCGGCGAGCGGCTCGTCGACCGCGGTGCGGAACTCCCAGTCCGGGTCGGCATCCCAGTCGACGCCCGCCCACGGTCCGTGCTCGGGCAGACCGGCGAAGCGCACCACGAACCACGACTCCTCCACGAGGGCGAGGTGCTTGACGAGCCCGGCGATGGAGGTGGCCGACGGGAGCGGCGCGGCCGACGCGACGTGCGGGGCGGCGCCGGCCACCTTGGCGACCACACCCTCGCGGTACCACTCGAGCATGCCCTCGAGCACCTGGCGCTCCTCGGCGGCGTGGAGCGGGGGCATGGCCCGCAACCCGGTGTCGACCGGCGGGGGATCACCCCGCTCGGTGGCGGAGCGCTCGACGCAGAGCTCGTTGCCCTCGGGGTCGGCGAGGACGACCCAGCCCGAGCCGTCGGGTCGTCGGCGGTCGTCGACGAGGGTGCCGCCGAGCGCGACGACGCGCTCGACCTCCACGTCGCGCGCCGTGGCCGGCACGAGGTCGAGGTGCAGGCGGTTCTTGACCTGTGGCACGGGCGCCGCTCCCGGCCGTCGCCCCGATCGGGGCCGGTGACGGCCTCGCTCAGGTGGCGGGGCGGCGCAGGTGGTGCGGTCGGGGGATCGCGGTCGATCGGTCCACGGGGCGCACCTCCTGCTCGTCGGGCGCCGGCGACCCTACCGCCTCGTCGTCGGCCGGTGGGCCGGATCGTCGCCTGCCGAGCCGGCCGGTGGCGGGTCGGCGGCGGTGACGTCGAGCCCGGCCCGGGTCGCGGTGACCTCGCTGCGACCGTCGGGGTGCGGGCGCACGGCCAGCACCTGGTGCACGGCGGTTCGGTGCTGCTCGAACCCGATCGCGCTCGCCGCGAGGTAGAGCCGCCACACCCGGGCTCGGCCCGGGCCGACGAGGCGCTGCACCTGCGGCCACGCCGCCTGCAGGTTCGCCACCCACGCCCGCAGGGTGCGGGCGTAGTGCTCGCGCAGGGAGTGGACGTCTCGCACCTCGAACCCGCACCTGGACATGGCGGTCACCACCGTGCCGACCTCGAGCAGGGCGGCGTCGGGGAACACGTAGCGGCCGATGAACGACCGGGGGTCGACCTGGGCGTCGACATCGGGGTCGGGGCGGGAGATGGCGTGGTTCAGCAGCCGCCCGCCCGGCCGCAGCAGCTCGTGGAGGCGGGCGAGGTAGGTCGCGGTGCGGGCCGCGCCGACGTGCTCGAACATGCCGATGGAGCTGATGGCGTCGAAGGGGCCGTCGGCCACGAGGCGGTAGTCCTGGACCCGGATCTCGACGCGATCGGCGAGGCCGGCGTCGGCCACCCGGCGCCGGGCCAGCGCGGCCTGCTCCTGGGAGATGGTGATGCCCACGGCCTGCACACCGTGGTGGCGCGCCGCGTGCACGACCATGGAGCCCCAGCCGCACCCGACGTCGAGCAACCGCATCCCCGGCCGCAGGCCGAGCTTCCGGCAGACCAGCTCGTGCTTCGCCGCCTGGGCCTGGGTGAGGTCGATGCCGTCGTCGTACCAGTAGGCGCACGAGTAGGTGAGGCTCGGCCCGAGGAGGAGCCGGTAGAAGTCGTTGCCGACGTCGTAGTGGTGGCTGATCGCCCCGGCGTCGCGGCGCAGGGTGTGGCGCCACCCGCGCAGGGCCGCCTCCTCCCGGGGCCGAGGCGGGGGCGGGCCGAGGACCCCGAGGCGGCGGGCGGCCCGGGCGAGGGCGAGGACGGCCGCGGGGTCCAGCCGCAGCGAGAGCTCCTCACCCGGGTCGGTCACGACGTCGGCGACGGCGAGGAGGTCGAAGACGTCGCCCTCGACGTCGAGGTCGCCGGCGACGTGGGCGCGCGCCAGGCCCAGCTCGTTCGGTGCCCACAGCAGGTGCCGCAGCGCGCGCGGGCTGTGGAGCACGGCGGTGACGGCGGCGTCGGGCGGCCCCACCCTGCTGCCGTCCCACGCCCGCACCGCGAGGGGCAGGTGGTCGGTCGAGCGGCCGAGGATGCGCCCGACGAGGGGCGCGACCTCGTCGGCCACGCTGCGGCGGCCGGTCGCTGGGGAGCTGGGCGCCATGACGGTACCCCCGGGTCGGTGGGCCTCTGCCAGGGAGTCTGCCGTCTTCGAGCGGCCGGTGCTCACCCGTTCGGGGTGCACCCCAGCGGGGTGACCACGTCCCCGGGGTGGGCCATACTCCGGAGGGGCGACGCCGTGCCGCCCGGGACCGATCAAGGAGCGCACCATGGGATTCCTCGACAAGGTGAAGGCACAGGCCGAGCAGACCCTCAAGCAGGGCCAGGAGAAACTCGACGAGGTCCAGGCGAAGAAGCGGGCCGACGGCCTGCTGCGCGACCTGGGCGCGTGGTACTACGCCACCCAGACCGGTCGCGACGGCGGCAAGGGCGAGACCGAGCTGGTCCGCATCACGGGGGAGCTGCAGGCCCACGAGGCCGAGCACGGGCCGCTCGGCGGGCGCGGCGACGACGACGAGCCCACGCCGGGGCCCGAGGCGGCGCCGGTGCCGCCGCCACCGGGTGCCGAGCCCACCCCGCCCCCGCCCGGGGCCTCGACCCCGCCGCCCGCCGGTGGCACGCCGCCGCCGCCGCCCGCCGGCATGCCCCCGTCGCCGATGCCACCGGCGTCGACGCCGCCCATGCCGGCGGCGCCGCCGGTCCCGCCGCCGGCCACCTCGCCCACCGACCTCCCCGGCGGCGGCCCCGGTTCGGGCCTCGCCTGATGGGGGTGCGGGTCGGCGTCTTCGGCGCGGCCGGTCGGATGGGGGCCACGGTGTGCCGGGCCGTCGCCGACGACGCCGACCTCGAGCTCACCGCGGCCGTCGACCCCGGGGCGGCGGGCGATCCGCTCCGGGCCGTCGCAGGGGTCGACGTCGACCTCGAGGTGGCCGGGCGCCCGGAGCACCTCGAGGCGCCGCCCGACGTCATGGTCGACTTCACCCACCTCGAGGCGGCCCGCCAGAACCTGGCGTGGTGCGCGGCCCAGGGCATCCACGCGGTGGTCGGCACGACCGGCTTCACCGACGACGATCTGGCTCGCTTCGGCGAGACGTTCACCAGCAGCAACTGCCTCATCGCCCCCAACTTCGCGATCGGCGCCATCTTGATGATGCGCTTCGCCGAGCTGGCGGCGCCGTGGTTCGACACCGCCGAGGTGATCGAGCTCCACCACGACGCCAAGGTGGACTCGCCGTCGGGCACCGCGATGCGCACCGTCGAGCGCATGGCCGCCGCCAACGGCGACTGGGCCGCCGACCCGACCACCACCCACACCGTGCCCGGCGCCCGGGGCGGGGAGGGGCCGGCCGGGATCCGGCTCCACGCGGTGCGGATGCGCGGCATGGTCGCCCACCAGGAGGTGCTGCTCGGCACCACCGGGCAGACGCTCACCATCCGCCACGACTCCTACGACCGAAGCAGCTTCATGCCGGGCGTGGTCCTGGCCGCCAAGCGGGTGGCCGACCACCCGGGCGTCACCGTCGGCCTCGACGGCCTGCTCGACCTCTGACGGCTCCCTGACGCGGCGGCCGGCGCGCACGTAGGCTCCCGCGCCGACGAGGGAGGTCCCGTGCGACGGATGGTGACCCTGGCCCTGGTGGCCGCGCTGCTGGCAGGTGGCTGCTCGGACGCCGACGACGGCGAGGACGCCCGCGCCGGCTCGTCCACGACCGCGGCCGACCGCCCGGACGGCGACGGTGGGGGTGGCGGTGGTGGCGGCGGCTCGGTCACCACCGAGGAGCCGGGCGTGGGGGCGTGCGACGACACCGACCCGGCGGCGTGCCTGCTGCCGTGGCCCAACGACCGCTTCACCCGAGCCGACGCCACGACCGCCACCGGCCGCCGGCTCGACCTGCCGGCCGAGGGCATGCCCGCCACCGGCGAGGCCGTCCGCATGCAGCCGGCGGAGTGGAACCGCAACGACGGCTTCAGCCCGGCGTCGTCGCTGGTGACCGTCGTGCCCGACCTCGACCCCGAGGCGTCGGCCCTGCCACCCGTCACGGACATCGGCGCCTCGCTCGACGAGGGCTCCAGCCTCGTGCTCGTCGACCTCGACACCGGCGAGCGGGTGGCGGCGTGGGCCGAGCTCGACGCCAACAGCACCGACCCCGACGAGGCGCCGTTGCTGATCGTGCCGGCGGCGCTGCTCGCCGAGGGCCACCGCCACGCCGTCGGCCTCCGGGGGCTCCGCCGCACCGACGGGAGCGAGGTCGAGCCGACCGACGCGTTCGCCGACCTGGTCGCGTCGCCGGACGCCGCGGCCGAGGCGTGGCTCGGCGGGCTCGCCGACGCCGGCGTCGACGTGGAGGACCTCGACATCGCGTGGAGCTTCACGGTCGGCTCGGCCGAGGACCTCTCGGGCCGGTTGCGCCACATGTGGTCGGAGACGTCCGAGGAGCTGGGCGACGGCGCCCCGGCGTTCGAGGTCACGTCGGACGAGGAGCAGGGCGGCGCCCGAGTGGTCCGGGGCACGTTCGAGGCGCCCAACTACCTGGAGGGTGACGGCGGGCCCGGCTCCAACCTGGCCAACGAGGGCGACCCCGACGGCCTCCCCACTCGCACCGGCGAGCGCACCACGGACTTCACGTGCACCGTGCCGGCATCGGCCGGCGCCGACGACCCCACGCCGTCGCTCGTCTACGGCCACGGCCTGCTCGGCAGCCGTGACGAGGTGCTCGGCCTCGGTTCGGTGGCGACCAGCGTGAACATCACGTCGTGCGCCGTCGACTGGATCGGCATGAGCTCGGCCGACATCCCCAACGTCATCGCGACCTTCGACGACCTCACGACGTTCCGCAGCGTCCCCGACCGCCTGCAGCAGGGCCACCTCGAGTTCCTCCTCCTGGGCCGGCTCCTGCGAAGCGACGAGGGGTTCGCCGCCGACCCGGCGTTCCAGGACGACGGCGGCCGTCCGCTGCTCGACCCCGACCGGGTCGCGTTCCTCGGCGCCAGCCAGGGCGGCATCCTCGGCGGCGCGTCGTCGGCCCTGACCGAGGACTGGACGCGGGTGGTGCTCGCCGTGCCGGGCGTCGGCTACAACCTGTTGCTCCGCCGCAGCATCGACTTCGACCGGTTCGCCCCGCTGATCGAGGAGGCGTACCCCGACGAGCTCGACCAGGTCATCGTCCTCGAGGTCATCCAGCAGCTGTGGCAGCGCGGCGAGAACGCCGCCTACGCCCAGCACCTCGCCGAGGAGCCCTACGACGGCGCGCCGGCCAAGGACGTGCTCCTCCTCGAGGCGTTCGGCGACCACCAGGTGGCCAACGTCTCGACCGAGCGGCTGGCCCGCACGCTCGGCATCGGGCGGCGGGCGCCGACGCTCGCCGAGGGCCGCTCGACCGACGAGGAGCCGTTCTGGGGCATCGAGCCGATCGAGGACCTGCCCCACGACGGATCGGGCCTGGTGGTGTGGGACTTCGGCACGCCGGCGCCGCCGACCGAGAACGTCCCGCCGCGGGCCGGCGAGGACCCGCACGGCAAGCTCGCCGACGTGCCCGAGGCGCTGGCCCTGGTGGCGGCGTTCATCGAGCCCGACGGCGAGCTGATCGACGTGTGCGACGGGGAGCCCTGCGCCACGCCGTGAGCGGTACGGTCGCCCGCCATGGCCCCACCCCCGCCACCCCCGCCGCCGGCCGGTGCCTCACCGGTCGAGGTCGTCCACGCCATCTACGACGCCATGGCGGCGCGCGACCTCGGCCGCCTCTTCGAGCTGCTCCACCCCGAGGTGGTCATCACCCAGGACGAGCGCCTGCCGTGGGGCGGGCGCTACGTCGGCCACGACGGCTACGCCCAGTTCGGCCTCAAGCTGCTCGGCACCATCGAGTCGGCGGTGACCACCGACGCGGTCTTCGAGGCCGACGGCGAGGTGCTCCAGGTCGGCCGCACGCGAGGCCGGGTGCTCGCCAACGAGGCGACGTTCGACATCGCCGAGGTCCACCGCTGGACGATCCGCGACGGCCTCGCCGTCAGCGCCCACTACGCCATCGACACCCCCGCCATGCTCGAGGCCCTGGCCCGCTGATCGGCCGTGCCGCCCGCCCGGCGCGGGCGTCGGTACCGCGGACGGGGGAGGTCACCGAGCGCGACCGTCGGTACGTTCCGCGCGCTGGCACGCCGGGGCACGGGCCCTGACGATGACCCTCGGGGGGAACATGGCCCGAACCGCACTCGTCCGGTCCGTGGCCGGGCTCGCCCTCGTCGCCGGGCTCGCCTCGGCGGGCGCCGGCGCCGCCGCCGTCCAGGGCCCGAACTGCGCCGACTTCAACTTCCAGGACCAGGCGCAGGACGAGCTCATCCGGGACCCGACCGATCCGCTCGGGCTCGACGGGGACGGCGACGGCGTGGCGTGCGACGACCTGCCCACCCGGACCCCGACGTCGCCGGCCACGGAGGCGCCCACCACCACGGCGGCGCCTCCCGTCACGGAGGCGGCCCCCGCCGTGCCCGGGCCCACCGCCCCACCCGCGCCGACGCCGGCAGCAGCGCCGGCGGCCGACACCGACGGCGTGACGCCCACGGGTGGGGTGGCGACCGGCTTCGGGGGCATGGCGTCCGACCCTGCGCCGACCGTCGACGACCGGTTCGCCTACGGCGCCGCCATGTTCGCCGCCGTGGTGCTCGCGTGGACCCTGCTCCGCCGCCGCCTCGCCTGAGCTCCACCTTCACCGTCCCCGAGGCTCGCCTCGAGGCGTCGAGGCGGCGCGTCCGCCGGCGCGCCG
>DATAGR010000266.1:0-18846 GCA_036263575.1 Aquihabitans sp.
GTCACCGGACCACCCTACCGGCGGCCCCTGCGGCCACCCCGGCGCCGACCCACGGTGCGGCCGTGGCCGGCCGGCCGCCAGCCGAGCCGCTAGCCGTCGGCGTCGACGAGGGCGTCGCAGGTCGGGGTCGGCGTCGGCAGCTCCCGCACCGCGCCGGGGAACGGCGCGACCTCCCCTGCGGCGTCGCGGCCGACGGTCACCGTCGTGGCCGCCGGCGGGCGGCCGGGATCGAAGAGCACCTCGTCGCCGTCGACGGTGATCCGGACCCACGCCAGCGTCGGATCGGCCTCCACCACCACCTCGTGCGTCCCGTCGCCCAGGAGGACCGATCGGCCGGCGGGGCCCGGCGTGCCGTTCCGCCGCAGGGCGAAGCGCCGGCGCGGCCCCTCGCCGACCACGACGACGACGAGGTCCTCGTCCCCGGGGCCGGACAGGTCGAGCACCGCGGCGGGATCGGCCGCCCCGCCGGGGTCGTCCCCTGGCGCGGCGGCGTCGAGCTCGACCTCGAGGCGGTGCACGCCGCCGCGTGCCGAGACCTCCACCGGGCTCCAGACCCCGTTGCCGAGCCCCTGGTAGAGCCCGAGGCAGTCGCCCCGGACGGCGAGGCCGACCTCGGCCGCCCGCTCCGGGAGCACGTCGCCGTGGGCCCGGTAGTCGGGCGGCGATCCGACGACCCGGCTGACCGCGACCTGCGCTCGGATCGCCGCGGCCCGGCTGGCGCCGTCGGGCGGGATGACGAACCGCTGGAACGACCACGTGACGACGAGGGTCACGACCACGCCGACGGCGCCGACCAGCGCGACGCCGCCAACCGCAGCGCGGCGGCGGGGTGCGTCCGAGGCCCGTGGCCGGCGGGCCGCCCAGCCGTCGAGCACGGCGACCCCGCCGGCGGCACCGACGAGGAGCAGCGGCAGCGCGTCGGTCAGGTACCGCTGGGCGATGAACGCGATGGTGAGCGGCGCGTAGGTGGCGGCGGCCCCGCCGAGGAGGAACGGGCGGAGCAGACCGGCGTCGGGGCGGCCCGGTCGGCGACGTCGCACGGCGGCGACCGCCCCCACCACGGCCAGCACGAGGAGCAGCGGTGACGTCACGGTGAGCCCGGCCGACGGCTCGACCGTGTCGAACACGAGGTCGCCCCACACCGGCGGCCGCGCGTCCCCGAAGCGGAGGAACGGCCACGTCGCCGAGGGTTCGAGCAGGTCCGGTCGCAGCGTCTGCACGAGCACCGACGGGATGAGCCGGGCCGAGAAGAGGCTGCCGTCGTAGACCTCGAGGGCCGTGCGCCGCTCCGGCCACGGGTCCTGGGACGCCACCTGCTCCTCCATGGGCAGCGCCGTCGGCGAGCCGAACTTGGCGGTGTTGATCGTGCCGAACACGACGGCCCCGCCCACGGCGGCGACGAGGAGGGCGGCGGCCACGCGGGGCGACCGAGGCCAGGTGCGGGTCTCGCCCGTCGCACCGGCCGGGGGTGGGGGCGCCAGGACGGTGAGCCAGCGGACGCCGGTCAGGTGGGCGAGCCCGAGGACCCCCAGCACGGCGGAGGGGGCGAGCCCCACCGAGCCGCGTGAGGTCCACGCCACCGCGGCCCAGGTGCCGGCGGCGGCGACCGTGCGCACGCGAGGCCGGTGCATGAACCGGAGCGTGGCCGCGAACGAGGCGAGCACGCCGGCCGCCCCCCACAGCGACGCCTCGTGGTACACCCACGCCCCGCTCGAGAGGAAGTACAGGTTCGACCCCACGCCGACGACCGCGAGGAGCACGCCGGCCACGGCCAGCCCCGTGGGCGTCCACGGTGCCCCGGACCGGGTGAGCGCCCGCACCCGCGCCACGATGCGGACCGCCGACCAGAGGGCGATCAGGTAGGCCAGCAGCATCGACGTCCCGGTGAGGCGGCCGTCGAAGCGGTCGGTCACGAGCAGGACGGGCAGCCGCAGCAGGGCGGGGAAGATCCCGAAGTAGGCGTAGGTGCGCCCGTCGATCACGAACCCCTCGAAGCCGAGGCTCCCCTCGGGCACCGCCAGGCGGCCGTCGAGCAGGGCGCGCGCCTGCAGGTCGAACACCTCGGCGAACCCGCGCGCCTGGGCGAGGTCACCCCGCCCGAGCGTCAGCGACCACGTGAAGGCCAGGACCGACACGGCGCCCACCGCCAGGGCGATGCGGGCGAAGGCGCGATCGCCCGCGGCCGTCTCCGTCGAGGTGCTGGGGACGTCGACGGCGGGTTCCGACCGCTCAGCCGCCGCTGGCCTCACCGGCGACGGGGGTCAGCTCGGGCGACGGGGCCGGGGCGCGGTCGCTGGTGACGGCGGTGCGGGCCGCGTCGTTCAGCGGGCCGGGGACGAGGCCGAGGCCGATCGTGGCCAGCACCGAGACGACGAGGGCGACCTTGGCGCCGGCCGGCACGGGCAGGCGGGGGGCGTCGTGGTCGGGGTCCTCGCCGTACATGGTGAGGATGATGCGGAGGTAGACGAAGGTCGAGATGACGGCCGACACCATGGCCACCAGGGCCAGGGGGAACGAGCCGGCGTCGACGGCGGCGCCCAGCACGAAGAACTTGGCCCAGAAGCCGGCGGTGAACGGCACGCCCGCCTGGGCGAGCAGGAACACGAGGAACGCGAAGGCCAGCAGCGGCGAGCGGCGGGCCAGGCCCCGGTAGTCCGTGAGGGCGTGGGCGTTGTCGCCGCTGCGCCCCACGATCGTGGCCACGCCGAAGCTGCCGGCGACCATGAACGTGTAGACGGCGAGGTAGAAGGCGGTGGCCTGCACGCCCGTGTCGTCGGCGGCCTGGATGCCGAGCAGGATGAAGCCGGCGTGGTTGATGGACGAGTACGCCATCATCCGCTTCACGTTGGTCTGGCTCACGGCGAGGATCGAGCCCACGAGCAGCGTGACCACGGCGAGGACGTAGACGATGGGCTGCCAGTCGTCGGCGTAGCCCTCGAAGCCGCTGACGAACACCCGGATGATCGCCGCGAACCCGGCGACCTTCACGCCCGACGCCATGTAGGCCACGACCGGGCTCGGCGAGCCGTCGTAGACGTCGGGGGTCCACGCGTGGAAGGGGGCGGCCGCCACCTTGAACCCGAGGCCGACCAGGAGCAGGGCGAAGCCGGCCAGCAGCAGGATGTCGTTGGTCAGGATGTTGGTGGCGAGGAACGAGCGGATTCCGGTGATGTTCGTGGTGCCGGTGGCGCCGTAGACCATGGCGATGCCGTAGAGCAGGAACGCCGACGAGAACGAGCCGAGCACGAAGTACTTCATGGCCGCCTCGCCCGAGCGGGCCCGGCGGACGTGGATGCCGGCGAGGACGTAGACGGCGATGGAGAGGATCTCGAGGCCGAGGAAGATGACCATCAGGTCGTTGGCGGAGGCCATGATGGCGCCGCCCGCCGCCGACAGGAGCACGAGCACGTAGGCCTCGGGCCCGTCGAGCCGCTCCCGTCGCAGGTAGCCCTCGGCGAGCAGGGCGGTGAGGATGACGCTCACGGCGATGACGACGATGAGGAAGACGGCGAGGCCGTCGACCCGCACCGCGTCGGCCACGACCCGGATCGTGCCCTCGTCGCGGGCCCGGAACCAGAGCGGCACCGCGGTGACGATGCTCGCCGCGGCCACCAGGGCCGTGAACGGCGCGTGCCACGAGAACCGGCCCGGCCGGCGGAACGTCGCCGCCAGCAGGAGCAGGACCACGCCGGCGACGGCCAGCAGGTTCTGCCAGCGGGTGGTGGTGTCGCCCTGGGCCAGCACCACGACGGGGGCCACGAGGAGCGCCAGGCCGAGCACGACGGCGGCCAGCGGGTGCCACGGCGCCCGGCCCCGGCGGGGCAGCATGGCGCCCACGACCATCAGCACGATGGCGCCGCCGAGCAGCACCAGCACGGGCGCCAGCGCGGAGAACTCGACGCTCGGGGTGTCGAGCTCCAGCTCCTGGGCGGTCTGGGCGAGGAGCATCAGTGCCCACCCCCCTCGGCGCCGGAGGTCCCGGCACCGACCTCGGCGCCCTCACCGCCGTGTTCGCCCTCCTGGCGTCGCTCGGACTCGGGCACGATCTCCTCGCCCTCCTCGGCGACGTCGGGCTCGCGGTAGTCGGAGTTGTCCTCGACGTGGCGGACGAGGCGGTCGACGGCCGGCTCGATGCGGTCGAACATGGGCTTGGGGTACACGCCCATCACCACGATGACGGCCACCAGCGGCGCCATCACCAGGGAGTCGGCGAACGTGAGGTCCCGCACCGTGGCGTTGTCGGCGTGGCGCTCGCCGTGGAAGACGCGCTGGTACGCCCACAGCAGGTACAGGGCGGCGAGGATCACGCCGACGACGGCCACGACGGCCCACCAGCGGCGGGTGAGGAACGAGCCCTGCAGGATGAGGAACTCGCCGACGAACCCGTTCAGGCCGGGCAGGCCGACCGACGCCAGCATCACGACGGTGAAGACGCCGGCCAGCTTGGGGGCGGCGTTCTGCAGGCCACCGCCGAGCTCGCGCAGCTCGTAGGTGTGGCGGCGCTCGTAGATCAAGCCGCACAGGAGGAACAGCGCGCCGGTGGTGAAGCCGTGGGCGACCATCTGGAACACGCTGCCCTGGAGGCCCTGCGTGGTGAGCGAGAACGTGCCCAGGGCGATGAAGCCGAGGTGGGCCACCGACGAGTAGGCGATGATCCGCTTCAGGTTGCGCTGCATGGTGGCGCACACCGCGCCGTAGACGATGCCGATGACGCCCAGGGTCACCATGCCGGGCGCGGCCCACACCGCGGCCTCGGGGAACAAGTAGAGGCCGAAGCGCAGGAACCCATAGGTCCCGAGCTTGAGCATGACGCCGGCGAGGATCACCGAGCCGGCGGTGGGCGCCTGGGTGTGGGCGTCGGGCAGCCAGGTGTGCACCGGGAACAGCGGCACCTTCACGGCGAAGGCCACCGCGAAGGAGAGGAACAACCAGCGGCTGGTGGTGACGGCCAGCGCCCCCTGGTCCTCGGCCAGCGCCCGCAGGTCGAACGTGACGGGGCCGCCCTTGGCGTGCAGGTAGGCGGTGGCGATGGTGCCCACCAGCATGAACGCCGAGCCGAACATCGTGTACAGGAAGAACTTGTTGGCGGCGTAGCGGCGGTGCTCGTAGCCCCACCCGCTGATGAGGAAGTACATCGGCACGAGCACGATCTCGAAGAACACGAAGAAGAGGAACAGGTCCAGCGCGAGGAAGGCGCCGAGGCAGCCGGCCTCGAGGAGCAGCAGCCACGCGTAGAAGGTCTTGTCGTCGCTGTGGTCCTCGACGTGGTCGTCGCCGGCCGGCTCGACGGTCCGGGCCCGGTGCGGGGGCGCGCCGAGGAGGGCGATCGGGAACAGCACGCCGGTGAGCACCACCAGCCACAGCGAGATGCCGTCGACGCCGAGGGCCCAGGAGATGTGCGGCTCGCGGATCCAGGTCGCCTGCTCGGTGAGCTGGAAGCCGCCCTCGTGCGTCTCGAACAGGGCGAGCACGCCGATGGTGAGGGCGCCCGTGGCGACCGAGAACAGCACCGCCAGCTGCTTGGCGATCTCGGGGCGGCGCCGGGAGACCAGGGCGACGGCGATGGCGCCGACGACCGGGGTGAGCACGACCGCGCCGAGGATCGGGAAGTCGACGCCGCCGGCTTCTGCCGCGAGGAGCACCGACGACATCAGTAGACCGCCTTGGAGACGAGGAGGGCGGCGACGACCACCGCGCCGAGGGCGACGCCGAGCGCGTAGTTGCGCACGTAGCCCGTCTGCAGCCGCCGGCCGCTGCCGGACCCGCTCCGCACGACCTGGCCGATGCCGTTGACGGCGCCGTCGACGATGGTGCGGTCGAACCAGGCGATGGCGTCGAAGCCCTTGCGGCCGGGGCCCCCCATGAACGACGTGATCCCCGAGTCGTAGTACCAGCCCCGTGCGAGGACCGGCTGCTCGGCGCGCCGGGCGAGGTCGCGCCGGTTGCGCAGGTAGACCGCCGCGGCGGCGGCGATGCCGAGCAGTGCGCCGACCGAGGCGGCGAGGGCCAGGCCCCACTTCACGCCGGCGGACTGGTCGAGGTGGGCCTCGCCGAACTCCACCACCGGCTCCAGCCAGTGCTCGAGGATCTTGGTGTCGTCGGTGAAGGGCAGGTTCAGGCCACCGCCGACGGCGGCCAGCACGGCCAGGACGACCAGCGGCAGCGTCATGAGCCACGGCGACTCGTGGGGGTGGACGTCGTGGTGGCCGCCGTCGTGGGCGGTCGCGTGCTCGTCGCCGTGGTCGAGGGCCACGGCGCCACCGGACGGCTCCGTCGCTGTGGCGGTCGCCGTGGTCCCGCTGGCGGCGGCCGACGTGCCGACGGTCGTGCCGCCGGTGTCGTCGTCGGCGACCTCGCGAGCCGACTGCTCGGCCTCGCCGGCGGGGTCGGTGCTCCAGCGCTCCTTGCCGAAGAAGACGAGGAACACCTGGCGGCTCATGTAGAAGGCGGTCAGCACGGCGGTGACCCAGCCGACCACCCAGAGGGCGGGCGACTTCTGCCAGGCGTACAGGAGGATCTCGTCCTTCGACCAGAAGCCGGAGAACGGGAACACGCCGGCGATGGCCAGCCAGCCGACGATGAACGTCACGGCGGTGATCGGCATCACCTTGCGCAGGGCACCCATGCGGCGCATGTCCTGCTCGTCGCCCATGCCGTGGATCACCGAGCCCGAGCCGAGGAACATCAGGGCCTTGAAGAAGGCGTGGGTGACCATGTGGAAGATGGCGGCCACGTAGGCCCCCGAGCCGACGGCCAGGAACATGTAGCCGAGCTGGCTCACCGTCGAGTAGGCGAGCACCTTCTTGATGTCGTTCTGGGCGACGGCGACGGTGGCCGCGAAGAGGGCGGTGCCGGCGCCGACGATGGCGATCAGCCACGGGATCCAGTCCGACGCCAGGGCGATGACCGGGTTCATCCGGGTCAGCAGGTACACGCCGGCGGTGACCATGGTGGCGGCGTGGATGAGCGCCGAGACCGGCGTCGGGCCGGCCATGGCGTCGGGAAGCCAGACGTAGAGCGGCAGCTGGGCCGACTTGCCGACGGCGCCGAGGAACAACATGGCGGCGATCACCGTTGCGGTGGTGGTCGCGAGGCTGGGCGAGGCCGAGACGATGCCGGCGTAGTTGAGCGTGCCCAGCGACTCGAACGTGAAGAAGATGGCGACCATGAAGCCGAAGTCGCCGATGCGGTTGGTGACGAACGCCTTCTTGCCGGCCGACGCGTTGGCCTCGCTCTCGTGCCAGAACGAGATGAGGAAGTAGGAGCACGCGCCCACGCCCTCCCATCCGAGGAAGGTGATGAGGAGGTTGTCGCCCAGCACCAGCATGATCATCGAGAAGACGAACAGGTTCAGGTAGACGAAGAACTTGCTGAACCGCGGGTCGCCGTGCATGTAGCCGATCGCGTACAGGTGGATCAGCGTGGCGATGCCGGTGACGAACAGCAGCATCGTCACCGAGAGCTGGTCGGCCAGGAGGCCGACGTCGACCTGGAACCCGCCCACCGGCAGCCACTCGAAGAGCGCCTGGGTCAGCGCTCGCTCCTCGGCGGGGTTGCCCACCATCTCGGCGAAGACGGCGACGGTCACGAGGAACGACGCGCCCACCGCCGCGGTGGCCAGCCAGCCGGCCAGCGGCTCGCCGAGGCGCCGCCCCGCGAACACGAGGAGGGCGAAGCCGGCCAGGGGCAGGGCAGGGATGAGGAACAGCAGGTCGTGCATGGGGAGCGGGGTCAGCCCTTCAGGAGGGACAGATCGTCGGCGGTGGCGCCCTGGCGACGTCGGAAGATGGAGACGATGATCCCGAGGCCGACGACCACCTCGGCGGCGGCCACGACGAGCACGAAGAACACGGCCACCTGGCCGCCGAGGTCGTCGAGCTCGCGAGCCAGCGTGACGAACGTGAGGTTCACGGCGTTGAGCATGAGCTCGACGCACATGAACATCACCAGCGGGTTGCGGCGGACGAGCAGGCCGACGGCGCCGGCGGCGAAGAGGATCGCGCTGAGGACGAGGTAGGGCTCGGCGCCCGGGGCGGCGGCGAGGATCACCTGGTCACCTCCTCGTCGTCGAGCACCCGGTCGGCCGTCTCGTCGAAGACGTCGGCGTCGACCATGGCGTCCTTGCGGTGGCGGGCCAGCACCACAGCGCCCACGACGGCGATGACGAGCAGCACCGAGGTGATCTCGAAGGCCCACAGGTAGTCGGTGAAGAGCAGCCGGCCGATCTGGACGACGTTGGCGACGTCCTCGTCGTTGCCGGC
The DNA here is from genome assembly GCA_036263575.1 of Aquihabitans sp. Lineage (GTDB taxonomy): Bacteria > Actinomycetota > Acidimicrobiia > Acidimicrobiales > Iamiaceae > Aquihabitans. Next base: position 8,262 of record DATAGR010000266.1, read on the forward strand.
GGCGGTGGAGGGGCGACCGGAGATGGTGCCGAGCAGCACGACGGCCGACAGGCCGGCGGCCACCAGCGCGCCGGCGGCGGCGGCGAGGGGGCGCTGGCCGGCGAGCGGCTCGACGCGGATGTCGTCGAGCCGGTCGACGCCGAGCAGCATGATGACGAAGAGGAACATCACCACGATGGCGCCGGCGTAGACGATGATCTGGACGGCGGCGAGGAACTCGGCCTCCTGGGCGATGAACAGCACAGCGATGCCGAAGAGCGTGCCCACGAGGCTCAGCGCCGAGTGCACGGCGTTCTCGGACGTCACCACGCCGAGGGCGCCGGCGAGGCACACGATGGCGCCGGCGACGAAGACGGCCCACTCCATCAGCGCCCCTCCTCCTGGTCGGCCTGCTGCTGGTCGGACTGCTGCTGGTCGGACTGCTGCTGGTCGACGTGCTGCAGGTGCTCGGCTTCCTTGCGGTCCGACTCCAGCACGCCCGGCAGCGGTGCCTCGGCGTCGGCCACCCGCTCGGGAGCCGTGCTGTCGTGGAGGTCGGGGCCGGTGCGGCCCTCGAGGACGGCATCGGTGGCCGGCATGTCGGGCGCCTGGCCCTGCTCGGGCGGCTTCACGCCGAAGCCGAGCTCGCCGCTCCACGACACCTGGCCGAGGTAGTCGGCGTCGCCGCTGGGCGCGGTGGCCCGGACCCAGGCCGACGAGTTGCGGGCCACGGTGGCCAGGTCGGTCCAGTCCTCCCAGGGGAGCTGCTGGGGCAGGCCGTCGTCGCCGACGACCAGCTCCGACTTCGTGTAGATGGCGTCGGACCGGTTGGTGAACGAGAACTCGAAGAGCTTGCTCTCGGTGATGGCCTCGGTGGGGCACGCCTCGACGCAGAGGTCGCAGTGGATGCACCGGAGGTAGTTGATCTCGTAGACGAAGCCGTAGCGCTCGCCGGGCGACACCGGGTCGGTGGGGTCGTTGTCGGCGCCGCGCACGTAGATGCAGCGGGCCGGGCACACACCGGCGCAGAGCTCGCAGCCGATGCACTTCTCCATGCCGTCCTCGTAGCGGTTCAGGACGTGGCGCCCGTGGAACCGCTCGGACTTGTCGTGCTTGCCGCCCTCGTCCTTGGCGTACTGGCGGGTGACCCGCTGCTTGCGGCCGCGCTGGCGGAACGTGACGAGGAAGCCCCCGAGGTAGCCCATCAGTCCAACGCCCCTTCGAGCTCGCGGTGGCGACGTGACGCCCGGACGGCGAGGTGGAGCAGCCCGTAGCAGGCCGCCATGACGGCGGCACCGCCGAGGACGGTGGCGATCGGGTTCCAGTCGGCGTCGGAGCCGACCCGGATGGCCACCAGCAGGAGCATCCACCCGAGCGACAGCGGGATGAGCACCTTCCACCCGAGGTCCATCAGCTGGTCGTAGCGCACGCGCGGCACCGAGGCCCGGGTCCAGACGAAGGCGTAGAGGATCACGACGAGCTTCACGAAGAACCAGACGAAGCCCCAGATCCACCCCGGCCCGAACAGGACCGGCCCGCCGGGGCCGCCCAGGAACAGCGTCACGATGATCGCGGCCATGGTGACGGCGTTGAGGAACTCGGCCAGGTAGAAGATCGCGAAGCGGAAGCCGGAGTACTCGGTCTGGAACGAGCCGACCAGCTCCTGCTCGGCCTCCACCAGGTCGAACGGCGGGCGGTTGAGCTCGGCGGTGGCGGCGATGGTGAAGATGACGAACGGGACCAGGCCGGTGACCCACAGGTTCCAGCCCCACGGCACCTGGGCGTTGACGATGCCGTTGGTGGTGAGCGTGCCGACGCCGAAGTCGTTGCTGCTGGCCAGCACCACGGCGAGCACGGAGAGGCCGAGGGCCGCCTCGTAGGAGACCATCTGGGCGCTGGCCCGGACCGAGCCCAGCAGCGGGTACTTCGAGCCGGACGACCAGCCGGCGAGCATCACGCCGTAGACGGCGATCGACGACATGGCGAGGATGACGAGCACCCCGGCGTCCGGGTTGGCCAGCTGCAGCAGCGTGTCGCGACCGAACATGCGGACCACGCCGCCGTTGTCGTCGCTGAAGTCGCCCCCGAGCGGGATGAGGCCGAACGTGATGAACGCCGGGACCATCGTGAGGATCGGGGCCAGCCGGAACACGAGGCGGTCCGACTTGTCGGGGATGAGGTCCTCCTTGAGGAGCACCTTGAGCCCGTCGGCCAGCGTCTGGAGGATCCCGAAGGGACCGGCCCGGTTGGGCCCGACGCGGTTCTGCAGGTCCGAGATGATCTTGCGCTCGAACCAGATCATCAACATGGTGGCGACCAGGCAGATGCCGAGGGTGATGGCCGCCTTGACCAGCACGATCAGCACCTCGGTGAGGCCGATGTCGCCGGCCAGCAGCGGGTCGATGCCGACGATCACGAGGTCGTCTCCACGCGGACCTCGGTCACCTGGGCACCGGTGTCGACCAGGCTGCTCGGCGACGGCTCGCCCTGGCGCCAGGGCATCACCACGGTCCCGGGCGGCACGTCGGCGTCGGGGTGGACGGCGGCGGTGATGGCGCCTCGGGCCGAGCTGACCTTCACGACGTCACCGGCGGCGACGCCGAGGCGGTCGAGGTCGGCGGGGTTGGCCAGGATCTGGCCGGGGCGGCCGAGCCCGGCGAGCGACGGGGCGTGGGCCACCATCGTCCCCTGGTCGTAGAGGCGGCGAGCCGTGACGAGGCGAAGCGAGTAGGCGTCGAGGGCGGGGGCGCTGAACGACGGCGCCGTGAACGACACGACCGCCGGACGACCGCCCGTGCCCGGCTCGGGGCCGGTGCCGCCGGTGCCGGTGGCCTGCGACGGCGACGGGTCGTCGCCCTCGGGGTCGTGGGCGTCGGGGTCGGCGGCCACGGCGGCGGCCTCGGCCTCGCTGGCGGCGGTGACGTCGGCCTGGCGGGTGTCGGGGTCGTCGGTGCCGACGACGTCGTTGCCGGCCGCCATGGCCTCGCCGGCGGCGACGGGGTCCTCGCCGTCGGGCGTGGCGTCGACCTCGGTCTCGGGCTGGGCCGGCTCGGGCGTGGGGCGCCCGGCGAGGAGCCCGTCGGGCTCGTCGTCGAGGGCGGCCAGGGTGAGGCCCTGGTGGGCGGGCGAGAGGCGCTCGATCTCGTCCCAGATCTCGTTGACGGTGGTGAAGCCGAGGTCGGCGCCGAGCCGGAACGCCAGCTCGGCGGCGATCATCCAGTCCGGCCGGGCCGTCCCGGGGGGCGTGACCTTCTGGCGGACGGTGCTGACCCGGCCCTCGATGTTGGTGGTGGTGCCGTCGACCTCGGCCATGCCGGCGGCGGCCAGCACGACGTCGGCGTTCACCGACGAGTCGTTGAGGAACAGGTCCACGGCGATCACCGAGCGCGCGCCGGTGAGCCCCCGGGTGGCGAGGTCGTGGTCGGGGAAGTCGGCCAGCGGGTCGGCCCCGAGGAGGATCAGCGTGTCGATCTGCCCGTCGGCGGCGGCGGCGAGGATGCCGGCGGTGTCGAGGCCGGCCTCGGCGGGCACCGAGCCCCAGGCGTCGGTGAACCAGTCCCGGCCGTCGTCGAGCGGGATGCGCCCCGGCAGCAGGCCGGGCGTGAGGCCGAGGTCGAGGGCGCCGTGCACGTTGGCCCGGCGGAGCCCCGAGAGGAACCGGACGTTCGGGAAGGCGTCGAGCAGCGAGGCGGCCGCGGCCACGGTGGCGTCGGGCGCCTCGGCCAGGGAGCCCCGGCCGAGCAGCACGGTGAGCGACTCGTTGCCCAGTGCGTCGCGCACCGGGGCCAGGTCGCCCTTCCCGGCGATGAGCTGGTCGACGAGCTCGTTGACCGCACCGGGCACGCTGAAGAGCGAGTGCGTGGCCAGCTCCGACAGCGACGTCGCCCGCGGCGTGAGCTCGATGAGCGTGGCCTTGTGGCGGGTGACGGCGTCGCGCAGGCGCAGGAACAGCACCGGGAGCTCGTCCTTGGGGTCGGACCCGATGACGAGGATGGTGCCGCCGGCTGCGCACGCCTCGTCGATCGTGGCCCGGGGCAGGGACGCCACGACGTCGGCGGGGAGGCCGTCGCCGAGCTGGGCATCGACGTGGTCGGTGCCGATCACGCCCTTGGCCAGCTTGGCCCAGGCGTAGGCCGACTCGTTGGTGAGCCGGGCGCCGCCGATGACGGCGACGCCGCCGGGGCCGCTGCGGTCGAGGCCGCCCTTGATGGCGCGGGCCGCCCGGTCGAGGGCGGTGTTCCAGCGAGCCTCGGTGAGCTCGCCGCCGTCCTCGCGGACGAGGGGCGCGCCGAGGCGGTCGTCGTGGCCGACGGACTCGAAGCTGAAGCGCCCCTTGTCGCAGAGCCAGCTCCAGTTGACCGGGTCGGAGTCGACGCCGACGTAGCGCATGACCTGGTTGCGGGACCCGTCGATCACGATCCGGCAACCCACCGCGCACTGCTGGCAGGTGGACTCCACGACGTCGAGGTCCCACGGGCGGGCCTTGAACCGGTACGGCTTGGCCGTGAGCGCCCCCACCGGGCAGATCTGCACGGTGTTGCCCGAGAAGTACGAGGCGAAGGGGTGGTCCGGGAACGTGTTGACCTGCGTGCCGTTGCCCCGGTCGATGAACGAGATGAGGGTGTCGCCGGCGACGTCCTTGGCGAAGCGCGTGCAGCGGTCGCAGAGGATGCACCGCTCCCGGTCGAGCAGCACGTTCTCGGAGATCGAGATCGGCTTCTCGAAGTGCCGCTTCTCCTCCACGAACCGGCTCTCGCCGGGGCCGAAGGCGATGGTGTGGTCCTGCAGCGGGCACTCGCCGCCCGCGTCGCAGACCGGGCAGTCGAGCGGGTGGTTGATCAGGAGGAACTCGAGGATCCCGTCCTGGGCCTTCTTGGCCACCGGCGAGTCGGTCTCGACCTTCATGTCCGGGGCGACCGTGAGCATGCAGCTCGGCTGGAGGGCCGGGCCCCGGCCGGTGTCGACCTCCACCAGGCACATCCGGCACATGCCGACCGGCTCCATGCGGTGGTGGTAGCAGAAGCGCGGGATGTAGACGCCGTTGCGCTCGGCGGCGTCGATCACGAGCTCGCCGGGGCGGGCCTCGACGGCCTTGCCGTTGACGGTGATGGCGACCGCGGTCTCGGCGGGTGCGTCAGGCATCGGCGGTGACCTCCTCGCGGACGGGGCCGACGAAGGCCGGGCCCTTGACCTCGACGGTGATCTCGGCGGGGCCGCCGACGTAGGCCTCGAACTCGTCGCGGAAGCGCATGAGCGCCGAGGCGATCGGCGAGGTGGCGGACTGGCCGAGCGGGCAGATCGTGGTCTGCTTCGGCGGCCAGTTGATGCCGACGGAGATGTTGTCGCACACGTCGAGCAGCAGGTTGAGATCTTCGGGCCGGCCGTGGCCGTCGAGGATGCGCTCGAGGATCTTCTCGAGCCAGCTCGTGCCCTCGCGGCACGGCGTGCACTTGCCGCAGGACTCGCGGGCGAAGAAGCGCACGAGCCGCAGGCAGGCCTTGACCATGTCGGTGGTCTCGTCGAACACCACCACCGCGCCTGAGCCCAGCATCGTGCCGAGGCGGCCGACGGTGGCGGCCTCCAGCGGCACGTCGAGGTGCTCGGGGTAGAGCCACGGCGCCGAGGCGCCGCCGGGGATGAACGCCTTGAGCTCGTGGTCGCTCCGGATGCCGCCGCCGTAGACCGGCGCGTAGAGCAGGTCGCGGAACGTGGTGACGCCGAACTCGACCTCGTACACGCCCGGCCGCTTCACGTGCCCGGACACCGCGAACATGCGGGTGCCCTTGGAGTTCTCGGCCCCCAGGGCGGCGAAGGCGGCGGCGCCGTTGGTGAGGATCCACGGCAGGTTGGCGAGCGTCTCGACGTTGTTGACGATCGTGGGCTGCAGGTAGAGCCCCTTGGCCGCCGGGAAGAACGGCGGCTTGAGGCGGGGCATGCCCCGGTTGCCCTCGAGGCTTTCGATCAGCGCCGTCTCCTCGCCCACGATGTAGGCGCCGGCACCCCAGTGCAGGACGATGTCGAGCGAGAAGCCCGAGCCGAGGATGTCCTTGCCGATGTAGCCGGCGGCATAGGCGTCGTTGAGGGCCTGGGCGATGCGCTCCTGGGCCAGCGCCATCTCGCCGCGCACGTAGAGGAACGCCTGCGAGCAGCCGACGGCGTAGCAGGCGATGAGCGCGCCCTCGATGAGCTGGTGCGGGTCGCGCTCCATGAGGAGGCGGTCCTTGTAGGTGCCGGGCTCGGACTCGTCGCCGTTGACGACGAGGTAGCGCGGGAACACGCCCGGCGGGCAGAAGCCCCACTTGACGCCGGCCGGGAACCCGGCGCCGCCGCGGCCGAGCAGCGAGGCCGACTTGACCTCCTCGACGACCGATGCAGGCGCCTTGCCGAGCGCCGCCTTGAGGCCCTCGTAGCCGCCGGTCGCCTCGTAGCGCGCCAGCGTGTGGCTGTCGTCGTACTGGAAGCGGCTGGTGATGATCTTCGGTGCGTCGGTGACGGCCATCAGGCCTTCTCGCCTTCGGGTGCGGCCTCGGCGTGCGCCGACAGCCAGACGGGCTCGGGCGTGCCCGAGGGGTCGGCGGGCCCGGCGGCACGATCGGCGGGGATGTGCTGGCGGATGCGGGCCAGGGTGCCGTGCGGGGGGATCTCGTCGGTGCGCTTGCCGGCCCGCAGGTCGGCGATCACCTCGTCGAACGCCTCGTTGGTGAGGCGGTGGAAGTAGCGGTAGTTGATCTGCAGGCAGGGCGCCTCGGTGCACGCGGCGATGCACTCGACGTCCTCGATGGTGAACATGCCGTCGGGGGTGGTGCTCCCGCCCTTGATGCCGAGGGTCTCCTCGGCGTGGTGCAGCAGCTCCTCGCCACCCATGATCTGGCAGGAGATGTTCGTGCAGATGTTGATCAGGTAGCGGCCCACGGGCTCGCGCTTGAACATCTCGTAGAACGAGCAGGTGCCGAGCACCTGGGCCGGGGTGGTGGCGGTGAGCTCGGCGATGTGCTCCATGGCGTCGTCGGTCACCCAGCCGTCCTGCTCCTGGGCCAGGTGGAGCAGCGGGATCGTGGCCGACTTGGCGCGCGGGTAGCGCGACACGATCTCGAGCGCGACCGCGAGGTTGGCCTCGGTGAAGCGGGCCATCAGCGGTCGACCTCGCCCATGATGGGGTCGACGCTCGAGATGTTGGCGACGGCGTCGGCGATGAGCCCGCCGTGCATGAGGTGGGGCAGCACCTGCAGGTTGGCGAAGCTCGGCCCCCGGATGTGCATTCGGTAGGGCTTCGAGGAGCCGTCGGAGACGAGGTAGCAGCCCAGCTCGCCGCGAGGGGACTCGACCGCCACGTAGACCTCGCCCTCGGGCACCTTGAAGCCCTCGGTGAAGATCTTGAAGTGGTGGATGAGCGCCTCCATCGACTGGTCGATGCGCGCCCGCGGCGGGGGCGTGACCTTCTTGTCCTGGATGCGGTAGTCGCCGGCGGGCATGCGCTCGATGCACTGCCACAGGATGCGGATCGACTCGCGGACCTCGTTGAGGCGGATGGCGTAGCGGTCGAAGCTGTCGCCGTAGGTGCCGACCACGACGTCGAAGTCGAGCTCGTCGTAGGCGAGGTACGGCATGTCGCGGCGGAGGTCCCAGGCGTAGCCCGTGGAGCGCAGCACGGGACCGGTGGCGCCGAGGGCCAGCGCCTCCTCGGCCGAGATCGTGCCCACGCCCTGCAGCCGCTCCCGCCAGATCGGCTGGTCGGTCATGAGCGTGTCGTACTCGCCGAGGCGCTCGGGGAGGCTCTCCAGGTAGGCGGCCAGGCGCTCGTCCCACCCGCCGGGCAGGTCGGCGGCCAGGCCGCCGACGCGCACGAAGTTGTGGTTCATGCGCAGGCCCGTGATCATCTCGAAGAGCCGCAGGCCCTCCTCGCGCTCGCGCCAGCCGTAGATCATCATCGACGTGGACCCGAGGTCCAGGCCGTTGGTGGCGAGGAACAGGAAGTGCGACGTGAGCCGGTTGAGCTCGCAGAGCATCGTGCGCATCCAGGTCGCGCGGGCCGGCACCTCGATGCCGAGCAGCTCCTCCGCGGCCAGGCAGAAGACCGTCTCGTTGAAGATCGGCGACGCGTAGTCCATCCGCGTGGTGTTGGCCTGGCCCTGGAGGTAGGTGAGCGTCTCGCCCGTCTTCTCCATGCCGGTGTGGAGGTAGCCGATCACCGGCTTGGTCCGCAGCACGGTCTCGCCGTCGAGCTCGAGCATCAGCCGGAGCACGCCGTGGGTGCTCGGGTGCTGGGGCCCCATGTTGATGATCGTGGTCTCGTCGTCGTCGGAGGCGTCGGCGCCGGCCTCGGCCTCGGACATGCGCAGCACCGAACCGACCTCCCGGAGCACCTCGACGCCGCCCTCGACGGAGCGGCGCGACATCTCCTGGGCGCCCTCGTCGGTGCGCGCCTCGCCGGCCAGGCGGCCGGGAGCAGGTGCGTCGGTCTCGTGGTCGGAGATGGTCATCGGGGGGAGCCTCGACTCAGCGGGCGGGAGCTTCTTTGAACTGCACGGGGATCAGGCCGACGGCGTAGTCCTTGCGCAGCGGGTGCCCGTGCCAGTCCTCGGGCATGAGGATGCGGGTGAGGTCCGGGTGGCCCTCGAAGGCGATGCCGAACATGTCGAACACCTCGCGCTCGTAGGCCTCGGTGCCAGGGTGCACCTCGAAGAGCGACGGCACCACAGGGTCGGCCTCGGGGACCTGGACGCGGAGGCGCAGGCGCTCGTGGGCCTCGTGGGAGATGAGGTTGACGACGACCTCGAAGCGCTCGGGCACGATGCCCTCGGGGAGGTCGCTGCGGCGGTGGGCGAGGTAGTCGACGCCGGCGACGCCGAGGCACATCAGCCAGCCCTCGTCGCGCAGGGTGCGAACGAGGGTGACGAGGTCCTCCCGGCGGGGGTGGGCGACGCGCTGGCCCCGGCTGTACGTGACGGGCGCGCCGTGCAGCTCCTCGGGGGCCGGTGTCGGTTCCTCGGGCGTCGACGCGTCGACGACCGGGCCCTGGTCCGCCACGGTCAGGACCGCCCGGGGCCGAGCAGGACCGGCGTGGGCTCGCCCTGGCCGTCGAGCTGGGTGACCTCGATGCCGGCGCCGCCGCCGGCGTCGGCGCGGCGCCGGAAGATCTCGCCGCTCTGGATCTGCTCGTGGAGCGTGCCGATGGCGTGCAGCAGCGTCTCCGGCCCGGGCGGGCAGCCCGGCGCGTAGACGTCGACGGGCACGATCTGGTCGACGCCCTGGACGATGGCGTAGTTGTTGAACATGCCGCCGGAGCTGGCGCAGACGCCCATCGACAGGACCCACTTGGGCTCCATCATCTGGTCGTAGATCTGCCGCAGCACGGGGGCCATCTTCTGCGAGACCCGACCGGCGACGATCATGAGGTCGGCCTGGCGGGGCGAGGCCCGGAAGACCTCCATGCCGAAGCGGGACATGTCGTAGTGGGCGCCACCGGTGCCCATCATCTCGATGGCGCAGCAGGCGAGGCCGAACGTGGCCGGCCACATGGAGCGGGTGCGGGCCCACTGCACGACGTCCTCGACCCTGGCCGTGATGATGTTGTGGTCGACCGACTCGAGGCCGTTGCTGAAGTCGGGCATCAGGCGGCCACCTCCTCGGGCCGGCGGGCGGGGCGGCCCTCGGCGCCGACGCGGCGGACGGTCGAGGTGGCCGTGCGCCCCGAGTCGACCGCCGGGCTGGCCCGGCGCAGCCGCTGCACGGGCCCCCAGTCGAGCGCGCCGTTGGCGATGAGGAACAGGAACGAGGCGAAGACCGCCACCGCGAACACGAGCATCTCCACCAGCCCGAACACGCCGAGCTCCCGGAAGATCACGGCGTAGGGGTACAGGAAGATGATCTCGATGTCGAAGACGATGAAGATCATGGCCACCAGGTAGAAGCGCACCGGGAAGCGCTCCGGCGGCTGGTTGCGCGGCACGATCCCGCACTCGTAGGGCGCGGCCTTGGCCGCGGAGGGGCGCTTGGGGCTGACCAGCTTCGACATCACCAAGCTCGAACCGGCGAAGCCGGCACCGAGGATCAACATGATGAGGATCGGCAGGTACTGCCCCATGGCCTACGCCGCCCCGGCCGGCGTGACGGCGGCCCGCTGGCTGTCGGCGATCTTGTCCCGGCGGTGGAGCATGTTGGCGGTGACGGCGAACACGAGGCCGCTGAAGATCGTGAAGGCGATCGACGGCAGCCGGAGGGCGCCGCGATCACGCTCGAGGATCACCGTGTAGACGGGGGCGTCGGGGTTGGCCACCGGCAGCGGCGGCGCCTGGCCCGGGGCGGCCTCCTGCGGGATGACCGGCTGGAGCTGCACCGCGGCGTAGAGCGGGTCGTTGCCGAACTCGAGCGCCGAGGTGAACTTGTACTTGATGCGCCCGATGGTGGAGTTGTCGGTCCGGCCCTTCTTGCCGCCGGTGACGAAGCTGTTGACGAAGACGTAGTCCGACGGCGAGGCGAACCGGGCCTGGTCGTCGGGGCCGAGGGCCTCGGACACCACCGACTGCGTCTCGCCGGTGTACTTGTTCGACGTCTCGAGGATCTTCCAGGGACCGACCTGGTCGTTGATCGAGTCCTTCAGGTCGGT
>DATAGR010000267.1:0-8627 GCA_036263575.1 Aquihabitans sp.
CAGATGCCGGCGAGCACGATGGAGGCGAGGGCCAGCGCACGGGCCCCGGTGGACGGCAGGGCGGAGTCGACCGGTCGGGGATCGTCCATGGCGCCATGGTAGGGGCCGACCCCGCTGCCACCTCCCGGCGGGCGCGCGTCCGCCCGGGGGCCAACCCGTAAGGTGAGCCACCCATGTCGCCGCTCGTGGTCCTGCCGACCTACCAGGAAGCCGAGAACGTCCAGGACGTCCTGGGTCGGATCCGTGCCTCGGTCCCGGAGGCCCACGTGCTGGTGGTCGACGACGGCAGCCCCGACGGCACCGCCGACCTCGCCGCCGAGGCCGGCGCCACGCTCGGCCAGGTCGACGTGCTGCGCCGGACCGAGAAGTCCGGGCTCGGGCCCGCCTACCGGGCCGGCTTCGCATGGGGCCTCGAGCGCGGCCACGACGTCCTCATCGAGATGGACGCCGACCTGTCGCACGACCCCGAGGTGCTGCCGCAGCTCATCGCGGCCGTCACCGACGGGGGCGCCGACCTCGCCATCGGGTCGCGCTACGTGCCCGGCGGGTCGGTGCCGGGGTGGCCCCGCAACCGCCGCCTGCTCTCCAAGTGGGGCAACAGGTACATGGGCGTGATGCTGCGCATCCCCGTCCGCGACGCCACGGCCGGCTTCCGGGCCTACCGCCGGTCGATCATCGAACGGGTCGGCCTCGAGCGGGTGCGGGCCGACGGCTACGGGTTCCAGATCGAGATGGCCTACGAGGTCCACAAGGCCGGGGGCCGGATCGTCGAGATCCCGATCACCTTCCGCGACCGCGAGCGGGGCGTCTCCAAGATGTCGCCCAACATCGTGGTGGAGGCGCTGGTGCTGGTCACCCGCTGGGGGATCCGGGACCGCGTCGACCGGGTCCGACGCCGCCGGCGCTGACCGCCGTCGACCACCGGCCCGGCTCGCGGATGGGCCCGAGCGCTGGCAGAGTGGGGCCATGAGGGAGTGGCTGGTGGCCGGCGCGCTGATCGAGGGCCCCGACGGCCTGCTGCTCGTGCAGAACCGCCGGCGCGACGGCCGCCTCGACTGGTCGCCCCCTGGCGGGGTGATCGACGCCGGCGAGTCGGTCGAGCAGGGCCTCACCCGAGAGGTCGCGGAGGAGACCGGCCTCGTGGTCACGGCCTGGACCGGGCCCGTGTACGAGATCGAGGCCGAGGCCCCGGACATGGGCTGGCACCTGCGGGTGGAGGTCCACCAGGCGGTCGAGGTCGCCGGCGAGGTGTGCATCGACGACCCGGACGGCATCGTGGTCGACGCCTGCTACGTGGCCGCCGACCGCTGCGCCGGGCACCTGGCCGGCGCCGCGGCCTGGGTGCGTGAGCCGTTCGGCGCCTGGCTGGGGGAGCGGTGGGAGGGCAGCCGGTCGTTCCGCTACCGGGTCGAGGGCACCGACCCTCGCAGCCTGCGCGTCTCCGCGCTCGGGTGAGCGCGGTGGCCGGCCCCGGCGGCGCCCCGGTGGAGCCGGCGATCCTGCACGTCGACATGGACGCGTTCTTCGCGAGCGTGGAGCTGCTGCGCCACCCGGAGCTGCGGGGCCGCCCCGTGGTGGTGGGCGGGACCGGCGAGCGGGGCGTGGTGGCGGCGGCGTCCTACGAGGCCCGGCGGTTCGGGATCCACTCGGCCATGCCGGCGGCGCGAGCCCGGCGGCTGTGCCCCCACGCCGTGTTCCTCCCCGGTGACCACGCCCACTACGGCGAGGTGAGCCAGCGGGTCATGGACCTGTTCCGGGCGGTCACGCCGCTGGTCGAGCCCATCTCGCTCGACGAGGCGTTCCTCGACGTGTCCGGCGCCCGCCGCCTCCACGGCCCGGCGCCCGAGATCGCGGCGCGCCTGCGGGAGCAGGTGCGTGAGGCCGAGGGCCTGACCTGCTCGGTCGGCGTCGCTCGCGTGAAGTTCCTCGCCAAGCTCGCCTCGGAGGCGGCCAAGCCGTCGGCCTCGACCGCGGGCATCCGGGCCGGGACCGGCGTCCACGTCGTCGATCCGGACCAGGAGCTGGCCTTCCTGCACGCCCTGCCGGTGCAGGCCCTGTGGGGCGTGGGCCCGGTGACGCTCACCAAGCTCGAGCGCCTCGGCGTGCGGACGGTGGGCGACCTCGCCCAGCTGCCCGTGGACATCGTGGTCGCCAGCGTCGGGCGGGCATCGGGCGTGCACCTCCACGCCCTGGCCCACGCCGTCGACCCCCGTCCCGTCGTGGCCGACCAGGCGCCGAAGTCGATCGGCCACGAGGAGACCTTCGCCCGGGACCACCACCGGCCCGAGACGCTGCGCGTCGAGCTGCTGCGCATGAGCGACGCGGTGGCCACGAGGCTCCGGGGGAGCGGGGTCGCCGGGCGGACCGTCACCCTCAAGATCCGCTTCGGCGACTTCCGCACGATCACCCGGTCGTCCACGCTCGACGCCCCGACCGACTCCGCCCGCGAGCTGGCCCAGGTCGGTCGAGCGCTCCTCGACGGCGTGGACCCGTCGCCGGGCGTGCGCCTCCTCGGCCTCAGCGTCAGCCAGCTCGGCGACGGCGCCTTCCGCCAGCTCACCCTCGACGATGCCGGCGCCGATCGCCCCGACGGCTGGTCGGCCGCCGAAGCCGCGGTCGACGCCATCCGCGCCCGCTTCGGCGCCCGCGCCGTGGGGCCGGCCAGCCTCGCCGGGGCCGACGGGCTCCGCATCGCCCGCCGTGGTGCCCAGCAGTGGGGGCCCGACCGGCCCGGCGGGTCGCCGGCCGACCCGCCCGGCGCCACCTGAACGGTTCGTGACGGCCTGGTCTGACCACTGGCGGCACCGGGTGGGGGACGGCGGCGACCGGCGCGTTTCCACCCGTCCGGCGCGTTGTCGCTCGCCACGCCCTGTGCGAGACTGACCCGCAACCGGGTGGCCACCCGGGGGACGCGCAAGGGGTAGTCGTGCCGCTTTCCGAGGACGAGCAACGCATCCTCCAGGAGATCGAGACCCAGTTCTACGCGAACGATCCCCACCTGGCCGGCGAGATGGGGAACCACTCGATCTACGCCCACTGCCTGCGCCAGATGAAGTGGGCCGGCGCCCTGTTCACCCTCGGGGTCGTCGTCCTGGTGGTCGCCCTGGCCACGGCCACGTCGTTCCTCGTGTCGTTCGCCGGCTTCATCGTGATGCTCGGCGCCGCCCTGTGGTTCGAGCGCAGCCTGCGCAAGATGGGCCGGGCCGGGATGGAGCAGCTGAGCCGCTCGCTGCGCGCCGGCGGCCTCCGGGACTACCTCGGCTCCACCTCGGAGCGCTTCAAGGGCCGGGTGCGGCGCGACGCCGACACCGACGGCACCGGCACCCCCGAGCCGTAGCCCCCGGGCCCTCGCCGCCGCCGGCCCCAGCCGCCGCCGCCTCGCCCTAGCTGCCCGATGTGGCGGGGAGCACCGGCTTCGGCCGGTCGAACGCCTCCCGCCACGACAGCCGCCGGCGGACCTTGGCCAGGGGGCCCTGGCGGGCACGGGCCGCGTCGGCCAGGGTCGCGGCGAGGGTCGCCGCCCGATCGGCGTCGGCGTCACCGGCCCCGGCCGGGTCCCAGGACGCGGCGGTGGCCAGGGCGGCGAGCTCGCGCAGGTGCCCGCCCAGGTCGCCCAGCGACGGCCCGGCCCGCTCGGCGAACTCCAGGTGGGTCTCGGCGGGTCGCGGTCGCAGGCCGGTCAGCCACCGGACCGGCGCCAGGGCGTCGCGCCAGCAGGTGAGCACCCCCGCCGCCGAGCGGTCGCCCCGACGGCGACGGCGGCGCACCAGCGGGGCGGCCAGCACCACCACGAGCCAGCTCCCGATGCCGAGGGCGATGGCGACGGCGGCGCGGGTGGATCCGGTCGGGCCATCGGCGGTCTCCGGGGCCGAGCCGCTCAGCACCGTGGGGTTGCGTGGGATCGTGTCCTCAGCTGCGTCGGGGCCGGGCACGGTGGTGGAGGCGGTGTCCGGGGTGGTCGTGGTGGTGGTGGTCTCGGCCCCGCCGCCGGCCGGCGTGTCGTCCTGCTGCTCGGGCACGCCGGTGTAGGAGGTGGCGTCGGGCATGCCCCGTCCGGGGGTCGGCTCGAAGGGCACCCAGCCGACGTCGGGGAACCACAGCTCGGGCCAGGCGTGGGCGTGGCGACCGCGCACCGTGTAGCGCTCCGGGTCGTCGGGGTCGCGCTCGCCCGGCGTGAACCCGACGGCGACGCGCGACGGGATGCCGAGCGACCGGGCCATCGCGGCGTAGGCGCCCGCGAACTGCTCGCAGTAGCCCTCGCGGCGGGTGAGGAAGTCGACGAGGGCCTCGTCGCCGTGGCCGGCCTCGACGTCGAGGGAGTAGGTGTAGCCGTTCCGGAAGTGCTCCTGGAGCGCGAGGGCCTGCTCGTAGCGGGTGCGCGCCCCTGCCGTCGCCCGGCGGGCGGTCTCGGCGGCCAGCTCCGGGAAGTCCGGGGGGAGGGCGCCGTAGCGGCGCTCGATGGTCCTCGGGTCCTGGTCGCCGGAGGTGCCGAGGGTGACGGGACCGATCGACGGGGCCTCGGAGATCAGCTCGTAGGTCATGCCGTCGGTGGTGCCCTCGGCCTCGACGATCAGCGTCGACGAGTCGACGTCCCAGCGCATGGGCTCCGACGTGCCCATCAGGCCTCTGGGTCGGTAGGCGCTCGGTGCCCAGATGGCGGCGAGGGACGAGATCTCGAAGCGCTGGCGGTTGCGCCGGCTCGGCTCGATGGCCCCGCCGTCGCCGAGGCGGCCGCTGGCGGGGCTGAACTCGCCGCCGCTGGACCACAGCTGCCCGTCGAAGCGGTCGAGCGCGGTGAGCCGCCAGTAGGCCGGGCGGTCGGCGTCCACCGTGAACACCACGGCGTCGGACTGGTTGACCAGGCGGGCGCGCAGGTCGACGATCGGGCTGACGGTCGATCGGTCGCCGCCTCCTCGTGACTCCGAGCGCCAGCGGACGAGCGCCTCCGCCTCCGAACCCGGCAGGCGGGGGCCCGCCACCGCGCCGACGAGGAGGCCCACCACGGCGAGCCCCACCCCGGCGCGGAGCACCGCTCGCGGCGCGCTCGAGGGGGACGACGCCAGCCACGGGTGCTCGAGCTGGGCGCGCAGCGCCCGGTGGGCGGCGACGAAGACGAGGACCGCGGCGCCGAAGCCGACGGCGCTGGTCAGCCGGTGGTCCCCGGAGCCGAGCAGGGCCCCGAAGACGAACAGCACCGCGGCCGGGGCGACGGCCTCGGCCGTGGCCCGCAGCCGGAAGGCGGCCCAGTCGGCGAACCACACGGCGAACCAGAGGGCCAGGCCCGATGCGAGCACGAAGCCGGGCGTGACCGGCGCCGGGGCGGCCACCTCCTCGAAGCGCGACCGGCTGAGCTGCAGCGCCTGGCCGGCGAGGTCCCAGCTCGCACGGGTGGGCAGGCTCCACCGGGCCGACGAGGGGAACACGAACCAGGTGGCGGCCACGCCGGCGCCGAGCACCGCGAGGAGGAGGACCGCCGGGACCGGGAACCGGCGACGCCGGGCCACGACGGCCAGCGCGCTGGCAGCGATCGTGAAGCCGGCCAGCGGTCCGACGAACGAGGCGTCCTCGAAGAGGCGGGCGAACCCGCCGACCACCGCGAGGTGGACGGCGAGCAGCGCGACCTCGCTGCCGGCCCGCAACCCGCGGGCGTCGGGCGTGCGGCGGTGCGGGGCCGTCACCGGGCGACCGCCGTGGGGCTCGTGGCCTGCCACGCATCGGCGAACTCGGTGCCGGGCCGGAGGGCCACGAGCTCGACGCCCGGGGGGACCGGCCGCGACAGCGGACCGCCCGCGCCGGCACCCGCCCCGGGGGCGTCGTGGCCGAGCACCGCCACCAGCCGCACCGCCCCGTAGCGGCTCCGCTGGGCGGCGAGGAGGGCCAGGTCGTCGGCGTCGGGGGCACCGGCGACGACCACCAGGCCGCCGGCCCGGCCCCGCCCGTCGGACGCCGGCTCGGGCAGGGCCGTCGCATCGTGGCGCTCGACCAGCGCCAGGTGCTCGAGGAGGGTGTCGCGCCCGGCGCGGGCGTCGACCATGCCGGTGTCGGTCCCGTCGGAGAGCACCAGTCGGACCCGGTCGCCGCGCTGGGCGACGGCGTGGACGAGGCTGGCGGCCGCCGACACGGCGACCTCGAAGCGCTCCGGGTCGAGGCGGTCGGCGCGGGCGTCGAGGACCACGGTCAGCTGGCCCTGCCACGGCGGGTCGTCCTGGCGCACCAGCAGGTCGCCGGCTCGCGCCGAGGAGCTCCAGTGCACCCGGCGGAGGTCGTCGCCCACGACGTAGGGGCGCAGGGTGGCGAAGTCCTCGTCGCCGGCGCTGCCCGGGACCCGGTGGGCGATGCCCCCGAGCGGGTCGTCGAACCCGCCGCCCTTCACGGGGCGCCGGAGCTCGTCGATGGCGGGGAGCACCGTGAGGGCGGCCTCGCCGGCGACCTCGGTGCGGCGCCGGGCCAGGCCGAACGGGTCGACCAGCCGGGCCTCGAGCGGCCCCACGCGCACGAGGCCGCGTCGGCCCGTCGGGAGTCGGTAGCTCGCGGCCTGCTGCTCGCCGGGGGCGAGCGGCGCGAGCGACACGGTGGCCCCCACGGTGCCGGCGACCGGGTCGTGGAGCGACAGCACCGGCGCGGCCCGCAGGCCCCGGTTGGCGATCCGCAGCTCGACGTGGCCCTCGCCGCCGAGCGGGACGCGCGGGGGGTGGATGGTGCGGGCGACGTCGACGTCGGGGGGCCGCCGGCGCACCTGCACCACGGCGACCAGGGCGAGGGCGAGGGCGGTGGCGCCGAGGACGTAGAGCTCGGGGAGGCCGAGCACCCGCCCGGCGACGAGGGTGAGGACCCCGCCGACGATCACGAGCCAGCCCGAGCGGGTCAGCAACGGCTCGCCTCAGCCCGCCGAGTCGACGGGTCGGGGCGCCGGCACCGGCACCCGGTCGAGGACCTCGGCGATCACGTCGGCGGCGGTCGTGCCCCGCACCTGTGCCTCGGGCGAGAGCAGGATCCGGTGGGCCAGCACCGGCTGGGCCAGCGCCTTGATGTCGTCGGGCACCACGTAGGTGCGGCCCCGGGTGGCGGCCCGGGCCCGGGCCACGCGCTGCAGGGCCAGCGTGGCGCGAGGCGACATGCCGACGCTGGTGGCGGCGTGGCGGCGGGAGGCCTCGGCCAGGTCGACGAGGTAGCCCTTGAGCGCCGGGGCGACGTGCACGCTGCGGGCTGCGGCGACCAGGGCGTTGACCTGCTCGGCGGAGACCACCGGCGACACGCCGGACCAACGCTCGTCCTGGCCGTGGGTGTCGAGGATCTCGAGCTCGGCGTCGCGCGCCGGGTACCCCATCGAGATCCGCATCAGGAACCGGTCGAGCTGGCTCTCGGGCAGCGCGTAGGTGCCCTCGTGCTCGATCGGGTTCTGGGTGGCGATCACCATGAACGGCGGTGGCAGGGGATACGTCTCGCCGTCGACGGTGACCTGGTTCTCGGCCATGGCCTCGAGGAGGGCGGACTGCGTCTTGGGCGAGGCCCGGTTGATCTCGTCGGCGAGGACGATGTTGGCGAAGACCGGCCCCGGGCGGAAGTCGAAGCGGTTGGCGCCGCGGTCCCATACGGTCACCCCCACGACGTCGGTCGGGAGGAGGTCGGGGGTGAACTGCACCCGGCCGAACGGCGAGTCGATCGACGTCGCCAGCGCCTTGGCGAGCGTGGTCTTGCCGACGCCGGGCACGTCCTCGACGAGCAGGTGGCCCTCGGCCACGAGGCAGAGGAGGACGAGGTCGATCGCCTCCTCCTTGCCCTGGATGGCGAGGGCGATGTTGTCCCGGAGGGCCTCGTGGAGCGTGGCGAAGCTGTCGGGGCGACGAGTCGGCGACTCGGCCGGGTTCTCGAGGGCCACGACAGGGGGGCTTCCTGCTCGGCAACGGGCGAACCGTCACGATAGGGCGCCCGTGGGCGGTTCGGTCGGGCGGGTCGTGCGACGTGCCATGCTCGCCCCATGGAGCACGTCCTGGCCATCGACATCGGCGGGACCAAGATGGCTGCGGCGGTGGTCGACGCCGAGGGGACCATCCTGGCCCAGGACAAGGTCCCGACCGAGGGGGCCGACGCCGAGGGGCTCTTCGACGTCGTGGCCGGCCTGGCCGACCGGGTGCGGGCCACGGCGGGCGTCGATCTCGCCGCGTGCGGGGTGGGATCGGGTGGGCCGATGACGCTCGGCGGGGAGACGGTGTCGCCGCTCAACATCGAGGAGTGGCGCGGGTTCCCGCTCCGGGCGCGCCTCGCCGAGCACACCGGGCTCATGACCTGGGTGGACAACGACGCCAAGGCCCTGGCCCTGGGCGAGGGCTGGCAGGGGGCCGCCGTCGGTCGCCGGGACTACCTCGCCATGGTGGTGTCCACCGGCGTGGGCGGCGGCATCGTCCTCGACGGCCGGCTGCTCGACGGCGCCGGTGGCAACGCCGGCCACATCGGCCACATGATCGTCGTGCCCGACGGGCGGGAGTGCCCGTGCGGCGCCCGTGGCTGCCTCGAGGCCGAGACCTCGGGCACCGCCATCCGGGCCATCACCGGCCGGCCGGCGAAGGAGGCGACCGACGACGTCAAGCGCCGCACCGGCCTGCTGGTCGGCCGGGCCGTCGCCTCGG
>DATAGR010000268.1:0-1696 GCA_036263575.1 Aquihabitans sp.
CGTTGCCGAAGCCCTGGATGGCGACGCGCAGGCCGTCGATGCCGCGCCCGGCGCGTCGGGCGTGGGCCTCGAGCACGTCGATGACACCTCGGCCGGTGGCCGACTCGCGGCCCGGCGCGCCGCCGAGCGCCAGCGGCTTGCCGGTGACGACCGCCGGCGTGAACCCGTGGCCGGCGCCGTACTGGTCCATCATCCACGCCATCGTCTGGGCGTTCGTGCCGACGTCGGGCGCCGGGATGTCGGCGTAGGGGCCGATCACGTGCTCGATGCCGCTGACGAAGCGGCGGGTCATGCGCTCGAGCTCGTCCTCGCTCATGCCGGTGGGGTCGACGAGGATGCCGCCCTTGGCGCCGCCGAACGGCACGTCGACCAGCGCCGTCTTCCAGGTCATCAGCGACGCCAGCGCGCGGACCTCTTCCAGGCTGGCGTCGGGGTGGTAGCGCACGCCGCCCTTGTACGGGCCACGGGCGCCGTTGTGCTGCACCCGGTAGCCCTGGCAGACCTGGAGGCTGCCGTCGTCCATGCGGACGGGCACCTGGACGGTGGTCTCCCGATGGGTGGACGTGAGCACCGACCAGTAGTCGTCGTCGAGCTTGACCAGCTCGGCCGCCTGACCGAAGTAGCGGTTGACCGCCTCGAACGCGCTGAGCGCTTCACGGGACACGGAACGGACCTCCTCGTTGAGGTGCTCCTCCCCTTGCCCCCGCTCCTGCCCGACCGGACCACTCGCGCAGACCGTGTGACACCGAACTCACCCGTCCGGTGACGGGGAGAACGGGCGCCCACCCGATCGGAGCTCAGCCAGATCATCGCCGACGCCGTCTGAGCCGACGAGGGAGGATCGGCACGTGATCGAGCACCTACCTGAGATCGGCGTCACGGTCGTGTCCCGCTGGCTCTTCAACTGCTACGTGGTCCACGACGGCGGCGCCGGCCAGCCGATGGTGGTCGACCTCGGCATCCCCTCCCACGTCGACCCGGTGGCCGACGCCCTCCGCGCCGCCGGGTCCGACCTCGACGGCATCATCGCCGTCGGAACCCACGGCCACGCCGACCACGTCGGCGGCCTCCCCGAGCTGCGCCGCCGCACCACCCCGACGGTGCACCTCCCCCGACCCCTCGCCGACCTGCGCGACGGCTCCCTGCCGCTCCGCTCGCCCGGACCCCGCGAAATCTCTCACATCCTCCCCGTGTTCGGCGATCAGCCGCGAGACCTGGGGGCGCTGCGCGAGGTGGCGCTCGCGTCGCGGGAGATCGGCTACGACCACCGGCGGGTGCGCCTCCCGTTCGAGCCCGACGGCTGGCTGGCCGACGGCGACCGGGTCCCGGGTGCACCCGACTGGGAGGTGGTCCACACCCCGGGGCACACCGACGACTCGACGTCCCTCTACAACGCCTCGACGCGGACGCTGCTCTCCGGCGACGCCGTCCTGTCGGTCGACCGGCGGGCCTGGTTCAACCCCGAGTTCGTCGACGCCGAGCGCTCGGCCGCCACCGAGGCGCGGCTGCGCGCCCTCGACGTCGAGCACCTCCTTCCCGGCCACGGCCGCACGGTCACCGGCGACGTGATGGGCGGTGCCCTCTCGTTCCGCGAGCGGCCGCCCGACGACGGCGTGGTCCGCTCGGTGCGCCGCGTGCTCCGCCGCCACCGCCACACCTGACGACCCCGGCGGCTCGCCCTTGCCTGGCGGCGATC
>DATAGR010000269.1:0-2820 GCA_036263575.1 Aquihabitans sp.
AGCAGCAGCGCGTCGCCATCGCCCGGGCCCTGGCCATGGACCCGAAGGTCCTGCTGGTCGACGAACCGACCTCGGCCCTCGACCCGGAGATGGTCAACGAGGTGCTCGACGTGCTCACCGACCTGGCGAGGGACGGCATGACGATGGTCGTGGTCACCCACGAGATGGGCTTCGCCCGCCGCGTCGCCGACCGGGTCGTGTTCATGGCCGACGGCCAGATCCTCGAGGTCGCCCCGCCCGACCGGTTCTTCACCGCGCCCACGAGCGATCGGGCGCGCGACTTCCTCTCCAAGATCCTCACCCACTGAACCGGCAGCCGCCGGTCCGGCCCCCCAACGCCCTGGAGGCGACCTTGCCCACGACCCGAACGACCCGCCTGCTCGCCGCCCTCGCCGCGGTGCTCCTGCTCCTGCTCGCCGCCTGCGGCGACGGGGACGACGGCGGCGACGCAGCCGACGTCCTCGACGCCGAGGACGCGGTGCAGCTCCCCGAGTACGACGTCGGCGCGGTGCCGGGGCTCACCGGCACGCCGAAGGAGCTGGCCGACGCCGGCCGGGTCACCGTCGGCGTCAAGGCCGACCAGCCGAACCTGGGCTACCTCGACCCCGAGACGAACCAGTACTCCGGCTTCGACGTCGAGATCGCCCTCATGATCGCCGCCGACCTGGGCATCGCCGCCGACGACGTCGCCTTCACGCAGATCCCGTCGAAGAACCGCGAGACCGCCCTGCGCAACGGCGAGGTCGACTACTACGTCGGCACCTACACCATCAACGAGGAGCGCAAGGAGCAGGTGAGCTTCGCCGGCCCGTACTTCGTGGCCGGCCAGGACCTCCTGGTGCGAGCCGGCGAGGACGAGATCCGCGGCCCCGAGGACCTGGCGGGCAGGAACGTCTGCTCGGTGACCGGCTCGACGCCGATCGAGCGGATCAAGACCGACTACCCGGAGGCCCGGACCACCGAGTTCGACGTCTACTCCAAGTGCGTCGACGCCCTGCTCGACGGCGAGGTCGACGCCGTCACCACCGACGACGCGATCCTCGCCGGCTACGCCGCCGACGAGCTCGACGAGCTGGAGGTCGTGGGCGAGCCGTTCAGCGAGGAGCCCTACGGGGTGGGCGTCGCCAAGGGCGACACCGAGCTCCAGGACTTCGTCGCCGGCGCGCTCGAGCGCCACCAGGAGAACGGCGACTACGAGCGGGCCTACGCCGCCACGATCGGCCGGTCCGGCGTCCCGATGCCGGACGTCCCGGAGATCACCGAGGGAGACCCCGCCGGCTGAGCCCGGGCCGGACCCGCTCCGCTCGCCGCACGAGGCAACCCCGTGGACGTGATCATCGACAACGCCGGCCACCTCTGGACCGGCATGCAGACCACCCTGTCGCTCACCGCAGCGTCGGCCGTGGTCGCCCTCGTGCTGGGCGTCGCCCTCGCCGCGTGCCGGGTATCGCCCATCCCGTCGCTGCGGGTGCCGGCCTCGGGCTTCGTGGCGCTCATGCAGAACCTGCCGCTCACCGTGCTGTTCTTCCTGGTCGTCTTCGGCGCCCCCAAGCTCGACGTGACCGGCCTCAGCTACTGGACCCGGGCGGTGATCGCACTCGGGCTCTACACGTCGGCGTTCGTGTGCGAGGTGGTGCGGTCGGGCATCAACACCGTCCCGGCCGGCCAGGCCGAGGCGGCGCGGGCCATCGGGCTCGGGTTCGGCCAGAACCTCCGGTCGGTGATCCTCCCGCAGGCGCTGCGCACGGTCGTCGGCCCGATGGCCAGCACGCTCATCGCCCTCACCAAGAACACGTCGGTGGCCGTGGGCTTCGCGGTGCTGGAGCTCACCAGCGTCGTCAACCGGCTCAACGAGACGGGCGACGCCGTGCCCGGCCTGTTCGGCGTGGCGCTCTGCTACCTCGTGTTGATCCTGGCCATGAGCTGGGCCTTCGAGCTGCTCGAGCGCAAGGTGGCGTTCGCCCGATGAGCGCCGTCCTGTTCGACGAGCCCGGCCCGGCCGCCAAGCGGCGCCACGCGGTGCTCACCGCGCTCGGCGCCGTGCTCGTGGGCCTGATCGCCTACGTGGCGGTGTCGCGGCTGGCGGCGAGCGGGCAGTTCGAGGAGCGCCGCTGGACGTGGCTCGAGATCGAGGCGATCCGCCGCAGCCTGCTCGACGGGCTGGTCGCCACCCTCCGGGCCTTCGTCCTGGCCGCCGTCCTGTCGGTGGCGCTCGGGCTGGTGCTCGCCGTCGGCCGGCTGTCCGCGAGCGCGCCGGTGCGCATCCCCGCGACCGCCGTCGTCACGGTCTTCCGGGCCCTCCCGGTCGTGGTCCTGATCTTCTTCCCGTACCTCGGGGCCCGCCCGCTGCTCGACGTGAGCGTCCCCTTGCTGTGGTGCGTCGTGTTCGGGCTGACCGTCTACAACGGCTCGGTGCTGGCGGAGGTCTTCCGCGCCGGCGTGCTCGCCGTGCCCGGCGGCCAGCGCGAGGCGGCCGCCGCCATCGGTCTCACCCGTCGCCAGAGCCTGCGGATCGTCCTGTTCCCGCAGGCGATCCGGGCGATGCTGCCGACGATCGTCAGCCAGCTCGTCGTCGTGCTGAAGGACACGGCCCTCGGGTTCGTGATCGGGTACCAGGAGCTGCTGTTCCAGGGCCAGGCCATCGCCGACGAGTCGAGGTTCGGGCGACCCATCAACCCGGTCGCCCTCGTGGTCGGCGCCGTCTACGTCCTGCTGTGCTCGCTGCTCTCGCTCCTCGCGACGCGCGTCGAGCGGCGCACCGGCGCGATCCGCCGCCGCCCGGGCGGCATCGCCGCCGGCGTGCCCACCGCCGAACCGGTC
>DATAGR010000270.1:0-6631 GCA_036263575.1 Aquihabitans sp.
CTCCACCACCACGCGGCTGTCGTCGGTCACGCCGCAGTCGTGCAGGCCGGTGATGACGTCGTCGAAGAGCGTCGGCGGGATGGCGAGGTAGAAGAGCGGGTGGGTGCACCCCTCGAGCACCTTGGCCAGGTCCGCGTACACCTGCTGCTCGCGGTAGTCGCCGGACACGTAGTGGACCTTGGCGAGGAGGCGGTCGGCCACCTCGGCGTCGACGTCGCCCACGACGTCGTCGAGCGAGGCCCGGGCCCGGCCGCGCAGGAACTCGTCGTCGCCCTCCGACGACGCCACGCCGATGATCGGGCCCTCGAGGCGACCGGCCGCCTCGAGCTGGTACACGGCCGGGAAGATCTTCTTGTGGGCGAGGTCGCCCGTCGCCCCGAAGAGCACGAGGGCGTCGCTCCGCTCCGCGCCTTCCTTGCCCGCCTTGCCCGCCGTCGGGCCGGCGGAGGTGGTGGCAGCCATCAGTGCTCCTCCCCCTTGGGCGTGTCCATCTCGATGGCGTGCCCGCCGAACTGCTGGCGCAGCGCGGAGATGACCTTCATGGCCTTGTCGTCCTCGCGCTGCTGCGACGTGAAGCGGGCGAACAGGGCGGCGGAGATCACCGGCGCCGAGACGCCGTTCTGGACCGCCTCGGTGACCGTCCACCGGCCCTCGCCGGAGTCGGCGGCGACCGACGCGATGCCGTCGAGGTCGGGGGTCTGCTCCAGGGCCAGGATCAGGAGGTCGAGGAGCCACGAGCGCACCACGCTCCCCTCCTGCCACGAGCTGATGGCCGCCTCGACGTCGATGCCGAGCGGCGACGCCTCGAGGATGGCGTAGCCCTCGGCGTAGGCCTGCATGAGCCCGTACTCGACGCCGTTGTGCACCATCTTCACGTAGTGCCCGGCGCCGGCCGGGCCGGCGTGGGCGAACCCCTTCGGCGGCGACAGCGCGTCGAACAGCGGCTGGGCCAACGTGACGGCCTCCTTCGAGCCGCCGACCATCAGGGCGTAGCCGTTCTCGAGGCCCCACACGCCGCCCGACGTGCCGCAGTCGACGAAGTGGATGCCCTTCTCGCCGAGCTCCTCGCCGTGGCGGATGGAGTCGAGGAAGTTCGAGTTGCCGCCGTCGATCACGAGGTCGCCGGGCGACAGCAGCCGGCCCAGCTCGTCGATGGTGTCCGAGGTGATGTGCCCTGCGGGCACCATCGACCACGCCACCTTGGGCTGGCCGTCGGCCTCGAGCAGCGGCACCAGCGCGTCGAGGGTCTGGGCGTCGGCCTCCGGCTTCCCCGGGTCCATGCCCACCACGTCGTGGCCGTGGCGCCTGAGCCGCTCGGCCATGTTCCCGCCCATCTTGCCGAGGCCGATCATGCCCAGCTTCATGCGTGCTCCTGTCGAGGGTCGTGCGGTCGGTGAGGTGCGGTCGGTGGGTGCCGGTCAGGCCCGGGCGGCCAGCTCGGCGACGGTCGTGCGCACGGCTCGCAGGCCGTGCTCGGCGAACGTGGCCAGGTCGCCGTCGGCCTGGGCGTGCTTGAGCTGCGAGAAGGTGAAGTCCTGGCCGGGGATGGCGGCGTCGGACGCGTCGTCGCCCACCACCTGGAGGAAGACGCCGGTCGGCGGGCCGCCCTTGTGGAGCTGGCCGGTGGAGTGCAGGAAGCGGGGGCCGATGCCGAAGGTGGTGGCCACCTTGAACTCGTCGCGCAGGGCGAGGCGGATCTCGGCGAGCTGCTCGACGCTGGGGTCGAACGGCTCGACGTAGGCCTGCAGGGCGAGGTAGTCGCCCGGGCGGACCTGGGCGAGCACGTCCTCGAGCGATGCCGGCGGCAGCGAGCGCGGGCCGTCGGCCAGCACCGCCTTGGTGGCCTCCTTGGCCTCGGCCACGTTGGGCTGGTCGTAGGGGTTGATGCCCAGGACGGCGCCGCACATCGCGGTGGCGACCTCCCACAGCAGCACCTGGGCGCCGAGGTCGGTCGGCTCGCCGAACGCCAGCTCGACCACGGGGTGGCCGTCGTCGGCCAGGACGTCGAGCCCGACCTGCTGGTCGACGTCGCCGATGGCCACGAACAGGCGGTCGTCGCCGTAGAGGTCGCTCGGGCCGAGGGGCTCGTCGGCGACCGGGATGGTCCCGGTGCCCTGCTTGCCCGTGGACTCGGCGAGCAGCTGCTCCAGCCAGAGCCCGAAGCTCTCGATGCGCGGGTCGATCAGCAGGGTGACCTTGTCCCGACCGGCCTTCACCGCGGCACCCAGCACCGCGCCCAGCCGCAGGCCGGCGTTCACCGCCGGGTCGGCGTCGCGCAGCGACGGGGCGAGCCCGTCGGCGGCGGCCACGATCGCCCGCCAGTCGACGCCCGCCAGCGCCGCCGGCACGAGGCCGAAGAAGCTGAGCGCCGAGTACCGCCCGCCGATGTCGGGCCGGTTCTCGAAGACCTCGCGGAAGCCTCGCTCGCGTGCGAGGTCGCCGAGCGCCGAGCCGGGGTCGGTGACCACGGCGAACTGCTCGGGCCGGCCGATGCGGTCCCAGAAGAAATCGAGGTGGCTGCGCGTCTCCACGGTGCCGCCGCTCTTCGACGACGCGAGGAACAGGGTGTGCTCGGGCGGAGCCTGGGCCGCGGTGCGGGCGACGGCCGCCGGGTCGGTGCTGTCGAGGACGCTCAGCTCCAGGCCCCGTCCGGTGGCGCCGAAGGTCCGGGCCAGCACCTCGGGGAACAGGCTCGACCCGCCCATGCCCATGACCACCAGGTGTGTCAGCCCGTCGGCACGGGCCTGGGCCGCCACCGCGTCGAGGCGCTCGCCCGCCGCGGTCATGTCCGCAGTGACCTCCAGCCAGCCCATGCGGTCGGCCAGCTCGGTCGGGTCGTCCGACCAGAGCGTGTGGTCCTTGGCCCAGAGGCGCTCGACCGCACGACGCTCGGCCAGGTCGGCCAGCGCGGTGTCGACGGCCCCCTCCAGCGACCCGAGGCGCTCTCGGCGGAATCCGTCTGCGGTCATGCGTGCGCTCCTGGAGGCGTCGGCTTCGGTGCTGCGAGGGGGCGGCGGGGCGTTCCGCCCCTACCCCTTCTACTGCGCCGTTCACCCGTCCGGTACCCCGAACCGGTGAACGGCGGGTGTCCCGTCCGGCAGAGCCGGGTCCGTTCCCCTCGGGTCAGACGATCTCGGTGCCGTCGGGGCGGTGGGTGTGCCAGGTGCCGGTGGGGTCTCGGTGGACGGTGTAGCCGTGGTGCTTGAGGCGGTTGTGGCGGGCACACGCGGGCCCGGCGTTGGCGAGGTCGGTGGTGCCGCCGTCGGTCCAGGGTTCGAGGTGGTCGGTCTGGGTGCTGGTGGTGGGGACGTGGCAGCCGGGCCAGTAGCACTCGGTGGCGTTGAGGCGGGCGGCGAGTTGGGCTGGTCCGGTGAAGAGGCGGCGGCGTCGGCCCATGTCGAGCACGACGCCGTCGGCGCCGATGACGACGCGGCGGACGAGGCCGAGCAGCGACGCAGCGGTGGCGGCGGTGGGTTCGACGGGGTGCCCGTCGAGGGTGGAGCACCGGAACCGGACTGCGTCACTGACCGGGTCGTCGAGCGCGTCGTGGTCGTCTGGGCGTGCGCGTCGGGTTGCTGGCGTCCGCTCGGTGTCCGCTCGGGGTGGTGGCCAGATGGTCGGTGGTGGCCAGATGGTCGCTGGTCGTCGGTGGCCGGGGAACGAATCGACGTTCGCGGGTCGAACGTCGTTCTCGGGTGGCCGCACCGTTGCGCCAGTAGCTGGTGTCGGTTGTGCTGCGCCCGGTGACCCGGTCGAGGCGGGGCCGGGCGCCGGCCGGCCGGGTGGGTCGCTACCTGCGTGCGCCGCTCGGTCGACAGGTGAGTCGCTGCCAGTGGGCGCCGGTGGGTGCCAGGTGAGGGTGTCGTCGAGGGGCCCAGGGTGGGTGCCGGTGAGGCGGCGGAGCTGGCGTTGGTAGGTGGCGTGGTCGATGACGATGTTGGTCACGATCTGCGACCCGCCGTCGGCGTTGGCGTGGGCGGCTCGTTGGAAGATCTCGAAGAGGGCGTCGAAGCGGCGCTGGGCGTCGGTGCGCTCGAGGTGCTCGACGGTGGTGTCGTCGCCGTGGGTGAGCCGGGCCTAGGCCCAGTCGGCGGCGAACTCCGCCTCGACGAAGCGACGCAGGATCTCGTGGAGCTCCGCCCCCTGCACCGACGCACACGAGGCGGTGGTGGCCCAGCCGCCATCGAGGTCCTGCACGATCTTGGCGTCACGATCCTCGTGGGCACGCTGGTCGCGGTCACAGGTGCCGTCTTCGTCCATGCGCCGCACCCAGTCACCCACCAGCCCATCGAAACGGCGATAGGCCAGGTGCTCGGCGGCCAGGGCCAACGCCTCGTCCTGGCGACACAACCGCTCACGGACCCGACGGTTGGCGTGGGCCCGGGCGATGCGATCCACCTGACAGCCACCGACCCGGCCCGCAGCGAACGCCGCCTGCACCGACGGCAGGTCCCGCAGCGCCCTCGCGGCCTGGGCCCGCCGGTGCGCCTCGACGTCGGAGAGCTTCGCGACGTGGCGCACCAGCACCTTCGCCGACGCATGACCATCCACCCGATGCAACCCGCGCTGCTCCACCCCGTCCACCACGTCCACCTGGAACGAGCGCATCCGCCGAGCCAACACCTCCAGCTCGGCGATCACCACCCGCGCATCAGCCGCGTCGAACGGTGCCACCCCCACGGCCGCCAACCCATCGAGCGCCCGCGACACCGCATCGAACGCCGCCGCCTGCTGCGCATCCGCCACCTCCGAGGACATGCCCCAACCCTACGAAGGGGGTCGGGGACGTTCCCTCTGACAAAGCACGGGCGCGCCGAGCCGCCGGGCGCATGCTCCCCGGCGGCCGACTTGCCTTCCACCACGGCCCTGAAGCGGACGGCCAGTCGCTTCGCTAGCCGGGGCTCCGAGCGTGAAACCACCCCGCTCAATGCGGTTGCTTCCCTGTCACCCCTCCTGCGGATACTTGGTGTGTGGAGAAGCTGACGATGACCCGGCTGGCGGAGTTGGTGCCCGATGAGGCGTCGGCTTACCGCTTCCTGGAAGATCGTCGGTGGAAGGGCACACCCACCTGCTGCCACTGCGCCAGCACGAACGTCGCCTACCTGAACCCTGAGAACGGTTGCACCCGCCGCACCCGCACCGGAGCGGCATCGGCTCGCCGAGTGTGGCAGTGCCGGGATTGCCGCAAGCAGTTCAGCGCCCTGACCGGCACGGTGATGCAGGGCACCAAGATCAGCGTCCGCATCTGGGTCTTCGTCATGTTCGAAATCGCATCGAACAAGAACGGCATCGCCGCCCGCGAGGTCGAGCGCCGCTACGGCCTCACGCCGCGGTCGGCCTGGCACCTGCTGCACCGACTCCGGGAGGCGATGGCGACAAAGACGATCGCCGAACCCCTCGGCGGCGACGACACGGTGATCATCGCCGATGAGACGTACATCGGTGGATCGCTCAAGACGATGAACCGCAAGGCCCGCCAGCGGCTCGACGCCGTGCCCGTGAAGCCCGGTTCCCGTGAGGGTGGCCCCGGTTGGAACAAGGCCAGCGTCCTGTCCCTGCTCGACACCCGCACCGGCGAGGTTCGGTCGCAGGTCATGCTCGACGTGACCGGCAAGTCGCTGCGGAAGGCCATCGCCGACCAGGTCCAGATGAGCGGGAGCGTCCTCTGGACCGACGAGGCGAAGGCGTACCGCATGGTCGCCACCGAGTTCGCCGCCCATGAGGCCGTGAACCACAAGGCCAGCCAGTACGCCCGCTACCGCAACGGCACCACGATCAGCACCAACGCCATCGAGTCGTTCTTCAGCCAACTGAAGCGGTCGCTGGACGGCACCCACCACCACGTCTCCCGCAAGCACCTGGCCCGGTACCTCGGTGAGTTCGACTTCCGCCACTCCACCCGCAAGATGCCCGACACGGTGCGGTTCTCGATGCTCGTCGAGCGCACCGAGGGCGTGCGCCTCGCCTACCGCCCCCTGATCGCCGCCTGACGGTACGGTGGGAATGTGAGCGACAGGGCACCCGAAGACGGCACTGAGGACGTGCGGGTCAACACCGACCTCTCGTTCGAAGAGTTGGTCGACCTCGTCATCCACGCCGACGACGAGAAGTCGGCCGACGTGGTGGACCCGGACTTAAACCACTAGCCACACCGCGCGCGCCCTGTGGTCAAACCTTGACGGATCGCGCGCGCCGCTAGACACTGGCGAGGCGTCGGCCGCTATGCTGGCGACGTTGACAACTGAAGAGAGTGCCCCCGGCGGGACTCGAACCCGCACGCTGTCACCAACGCCTGCACGCAACGCAGGTGTGTCTGCCAGTTCCACCACGGGGGCGTGGTTGAGGGTGGGGCCGACCGACGCAACCGGCCGACCCCGTTCCCCTCATCTGTCCGCCGCTATGGCGGGTCGATGATGATCACGGCAATGATCAGCATCGTTCTCAACTCCTTTCTGTTGTTGGCAATAGGCAGTTCGAAGGCCCCGCTCAGGCGGGGCCTTCGGCGTTCAGGTGGGCCTCGATCGACTCGTCAGTAGGCACCACGTGCCGATAGAGGTACTGGCCCCCGATGCCCTTCGAGCGGTCGACGTCGGGATACAGGTCGAACGCCCGCGAGGCGTTCGTGGACGTC
>DATAGR010000271.1:0-2557 GCA_036263575.1 Aquihabitans sp.
CCCCGCTTGAGGTCCATCGGGTTGGCGCCGGCGGCCACGTTCTTCAGGCCCTCGCGCACGAGGGCCCGGGCCAGCACGGTGGCGGTGGTGGTGCCGTCACCGGCGACGTCGTCGGTCTTCTTGGCCACCTCCTTCACCAGCTCGGCGCCGATGCGCTCGTAGGGGTCCTCGAGCTCGATGTCCTTGGCGACGCTCACGCCGTCCTTGGTGATGGTGGGCGCGCCCCACTTCTTCTCCAGGACGACGTTGCGGCCCTTCGGGCCGAGGGTGACGGCGACGGCGTCGGCCAGCTGGTTCATGCCGGACTCGAGCGCCCGGCGGGCCTGCTCGTCGAAGGCGATGATCTTGGGCATCGAGGAAGAACTCCCTGGTGGCGGATGGCGGATCGGTTAGCACTCTCACAGAGAGACTGCTAACAGCAAACCACCTCCCGGGAGCGTTAGCAACCGGAGGCCGAGAGTGCCAACGGGCCGTACGGCCCATCACGGCCGGGACCGGCCGCGCCGATGGATCAGGCAACCCCGGAACCGGCGGAACCGGTGCTGCGAGCGGGGCGTCGATGGTCGCGGAGGGAGGCCATCGACGCCCGGCCGCACGCAGCCGGGCCCGGACGCCGCACGCCTCAGGCGCCGCCGGCGACCGCGGGGATGATCGAGACGGTGTCGCCCTCGGCGACGGGTGTGTCGAGGCCGTCGCGGAAGCGGACGTCGTCGTCGGCCACGTAGAGGTTCACGAAGCGCCGGAGCTTGCCGTCGCCGTCGAGCAGGCGCTCCTTGAAGCCCGGGTGGGCGCCCTCGAGCTGCTCGAGCACCTCGGCGACGGTGGACCCCTCGACGGGGATCTCCGACGCGCCGCCGGTGAGGGTGCGGAGGGTGGTGGGCACGCGGACGGTGACGCTCATGGTGGACCTCGGGTCTCGCTGGCCGGCGGCCTGCCGGGCGCGGAGGAGCGTAGTGGTGGCCCGCGCGTCTCCCTCCCGCCGACGCGGCGGCGACAGGTCGGCGTGGGTCGGGCTTCACCGGCACGAAACGACCACGACACGTCGCCCCCCTACGGTCCCGGCATGAGCCTCCTCGATCGGACGTCCGCCCCCCGGGACGACGCGGACGAGGTGGCGGCCTTGCTCCCGTGGGAGCCACCGGTGACGATGGCGTCCATGTCGGCCCGGGGGTTGCGCTCGTACCCCGCCGGGGCCTTTGACGTCGACGCGCTCCTCGCCGCGAAGCGGGCCACCGGCACCACCGTCTCGGTGTGCCTGCCGGCGCGCGACGAGGAGGCCACCGTCGCCGCCGTCGTGGGCGCGATCCACGCCGCGCTCGTCGACGCCGCGCCGCTCGTCGACGAGATCGTGGTGGTGGACGACCACTCCACCGACCGGACCGCCGAGGAGGCCCGCCGGGCCGGCGCCCGGGTGGTCGACGCCAGCACCGTGCTCGTCGACCACGGCGAGGGCCACGGGAAGGGCGAGGCGCTGTGGAAGTCGGTGCACGAGTCCACCGGCGACGTCGTGGTCTGGGTCGACGCCGACATCGTCGACTTCGACCCCGTCTTCGTGGTCGGGCTCCTCGGACCGCTCCTCCTCGATCCCGAGACCCACTTCGTCAAGGGGCACTACCGCCGACCCGAGGCTGCGGGCGTCGGCGGCGGCCGCGTGACCGAGCTGCTCGCCCGCCCGCTCCTGTCGCAGTTCTTCCCCGAGCTCGCCGACGTGGCCCAGCCCCTCGGCGGCGAGTACGCCGGTCGGCGGGCCCTGCTCGAGCGGCTGCCGTTCGTCGTGGGCTACGGCGTCGACGTGGCCCTGCTCATCGACGCCGCCCGTGCGGTCGGCATCGAGGGCATCGCCCAGGTGGACCTCGGCGTCCGACACCACCGCAACCGCACGCTCGACGAGCTCGGCCCCCAGGCGGTGGCGGTGAGCCAGGCGATCCTCGACCGGGCGGGGTTGCGGCCGCCGGGGCCGGCGGTGCTGCGCCGCCCGGGGAGCGACCCGCTGCCCGTCGCCATGCACGAGCGCCCGCCGCTCGCCACGCTCCGCCCCGCCTGATCCCTGG
Source organism: Aquihabitans sp. (assembly GCA_036263575.1). Classification (GTDB taxonomy): domain Bacteria; phylum Actinomycetota; class Acidimicrobiia; order Acidimicrobiales; family Iamiaceae; genus Aquihabitans. Next base: position 2,052 of record DATAGR010000271.1, read on the forward strand.
CCACGGCGTCGCGCCGCCCCGGGTTCGGCCGGAGGGAACACCGACCGGGCGCCACCGGTTGCAGTGGGCGACGATCGAGAGGAGCCAGCCGTGGTGCGAGCGATGTGGAACGACGAGGTGATCGCGGAGAGCGACGACACCGTGGTGGTCGAGGGCAACCACTACTTCCCGCCGGAGTCCGTGCGCGACGGCGTGCTGACCACGAGCGACCAGACGTCGGTGTGCCCGTGGAAGGGCACGGCCAGCTACTACGACGTGGTCGTGGGCGGCGACGTCAACGAGGGCGCGGCCTGGTACTACCCGCAGCCCAAGGAGGCGGCGGCCGAGATCCGCGACCGGGTCGCCTTCTGGAAGGGCGTCACCGTCTCCTGATCCGCCCCGCTCGGCCCCGTCGTCGACGGACGTCGGCGGCGCGGCTCGGGTCAGACCCAGACCGCCACGCGCCGGCCGAGCCGCACGTCGACCTCGTCGGGGTCGCCGTGGGCCTCGGCCTCGCCCCGAGCCCA
>DATAGR010000272.1:0-8156 GCA_036263575.1 Aquihabitans sp.
GCCGACCTCGGCAAGCCGGCGTTCGACGCCTGGCTCACCGACCTGCTCGTGACCCGCGACGAAGCCAGGTACGCCCTCGACCACCTGGACGACTGGGTGCGGCCGACGAGCCACCCGGTGCCGGCGGTGACCCGGCCCGGCAAGGCGTGGACGGAGCCCCAGCCGCTGGGCGTCGTGCTGCTGATCGCGCCGTGGAACTACCCGGTGCAGCTGCTCCTGTCGCCGCTGGTCGGCGCCCTGGCGGCGGGCGACGTCGCCGTCCTCAAGCCCTCGGAACTGGCGCCGGCGACCTCCGCGCTCCTCGCCCGCCTCGTGCCCCAGCACCTCGACCCCGAGGCGGTCGCCGTCGTGGAGGGCGGCGTCGACGTCACGACCGCCCTGCTCGAGCTGCCGTTCGACCACATCCTCTTCACCGGCAGCACGCGCGTCGGCAAGGTCGTGATGGCCGCGGCCGCCAAGCACCTCACGCCCGTCACCCTCGAGCTCGGCGGCAAGAGCCCGACCATCGTCGCCGCCGACGCCGACCTCGGCGTGGCCGCCCGTCGCGTCGCCTGGGCCAAGTACCTCAACGCCGGCCAGACCTGCATCGCGCCGGACTACGTGCTGGTCGAGGACGAGGTCGCCCCCCGGTTCACCGAGCTCCTGGTCGAGGAGCTGGCGGCGCTGCGCGACCGCGCCGAGCCGACCTCGATCGTCAACGACGACCACGTGGCCCGCCTGGAGGGCCTGCTCGACGGCCACGGCGGGCGCGAGCTGCTGCCCCGCCGCACCGATGCGGCCACCCGCGTCCTGGCGCCGGTCGTGGTGGCCGACCCGGACCTCCACGCGCCGATCATGGAGGAGGAGATCTTCGGCCCCCTCCTCCCGGTGGTCACCGTGGCCTCGGTCGACGACGCCATCGAGTTCGTGCAGGCCCGCCCCCGCCCGCTCGCGCTCTACCTGTTCAGCGGCTCACGGGCCACCGAGCGGCGGGTGCTGGACCGCACCATCGCCGGCTCGGTGTGCGTGAACCACCTCGTCTACCAGTGCGGCGTGTCGTCGATGCCGTTCGGCGGCGTGGGCGCCAGCGGCATGGGCGGCTACCACGGCAAGGCCGGGTTCGACACGTTCAGCCACCACAAGTCGGTGCTGCGCCGCCCGACCAAGGGCGACCTGAAGGCGATGTACCCGCCGTACCCGAAGGCGGTCCAGAAGCTCCTGCGCCTCGTGACCCGCTGGCCGTCGCGCCGCTGAGCGTCAGCCCGCCGTCGTCCGGCGGGTGCCCTTCGGGAAGTCGATCTCCATGGTCGCCCCGTCGAGCTCGGCCCGGTACACGCCGGTGTCGAACTCGGCGGAGGCGTAGGGGGCGTCCCAGCGCAGCGTCGGCGGGTGCAGCTCCTGCTCCTCGCCGTCGACGACGAGCGGCGGCAGCGGCTGGGCGGTGTCCTTCGGCGTCCAGCCGAACGTGATCTCCCCCTGGCTCGGGGAGACCCAGCGCACGTTGGCACCGATCGAGGGGTCCTTGGGCAGCAGGTCGACGGGCGAGCTGTCGGCGCAGGCGGGACACTGGTACCCCGCCCCGGTCACCTGTGGCTTCGAGGCGGTGACGGCCTCCACGAACGCCTGGAAGGGGTCGTCGCCCTCGTAGTCGGAGGCGTTGGCGACCTCGGTGATCCACACGTTGTCGGGCCCGCCCTCGGCCACGAGGTCGAAGCGCTCGGTCAGCCCGCGGGTGAACTCGCCGTCGGCGTACTCCCGCCAGGTGGCGGGCCGTGCCGAGAAGAGGGCGATGAAGCCGTCGCCCTTGCGGGCGAGCACCCAGCCGTCCTGCTCGACGACCTCGTCGAAGTGCTCGGTGGGGAAGAAGGCGTGGGTGAGGTTGCCGTAGCTCGACGAGTAGGCGCCCTCACCGACGCCGGCCTCGGCGCCGTACTGCGGGGCGTAGACGCTGATGCTCACGTTCTCGTGCTGGGCCGAGCGGGGGATGGCGCCGTCGCCGGTCCAGTAGCCCTCGTTCGCGTTCGGGTCGTCCTCGGACGGCACGTCGTCGCGCGGGTGCTGGGTGAACACGAGCGCGTCGGGGTCGAACGTCGCCTGCCAGATGTGGTCCTGCTCGCCGCGCTGGCCGGGCCGCCAGTCCTGCGCGGTCGAGAGCATCACGCCGGGCGTGCGCCAGGTGTACGTGTCGACCTGCGAGAGCAGGCCGGGGTTCAGCTCGGTGGCCAGCGAGAGGGCGAGCGAGCGCAGGCCCTCGTCGGGCGTGCTCTCGACGATCGGCGCCAGGTCGGCGGCCTGCTTGAAGTTCGCCGTCTCGAACAGGTCGTACTCGCGGACCAGCGCGGCCGAGGTCGGCGCCAGCTGCCACGGGAACTGCGCGCCCATGCCCCACCACACCATGAGGCCGTCCTCGCCGTCGTAGGACAGGCCGTACGGCGGCTCGGCCTCCGGGTCGATCGGGGCGTGGGGGTCGATGGGGAGGCTCGACTTCGTGCGGAACACGGCGGGCTCGGTGGACTCGGCGATGCGGAGGGCGACCGCCGGCGGGCGGTACCGCTCGGCCACGGCGAGCAGGGTGGCGGTGTCGGCGTTGGCGTAGTCGACCGGCGTCTGGTCGAACACCATCTTCACGACCGAGAACGTGTCCTCGTCGCGGCCGTTGAGCTTGTCCTTCTGGTACGAGCGCCCGTGGGTCGTGCCGAACGTGCCCTTCTGCACGTGGCCGGCGAGCTCGATCATCATCACGTCGAGCGTCATCGACGCCAGGCGGGCCATCTGCGGGTCCTCGGCGAACTCGGCGAGCAGCAGGACCCCCATGAGGTCCTCGTTCCAGTAGACGTTCGAGAGCCACTCGCTGAAGCCGAACCGGCTCCGCCACTCGAACCACTTCCGCAGGCGCTCGTCGGCGTGGGCGACGTGCTCCTCGCCGGTCATCCCGGCGTTGGTGAACTCCTCGTCCGGGAACGTCTGGCCGGCGACGTACTCGTTGGCCAGGAAGATGATCTGGTGGTTCTCGGTCCAGTAGTACTGGCTGTCGATCACGCCGTCCGGCGTCGGCTCGGTCCACCAGTACTTGAAGGCCAGGATGCGCTCCCGCACGGCGTCGGCGAGCGCCGGGTCGAGCTGGTCGCCGTTGCGCAGGTGCAGCGTGATCAGGCGGTTCATGTCGAAGTCGCCGGTGTCCTCGAACGCCTCCAACTTGTCGAAGATCTTGGAGAACGTCTCGGGCGTGGCCGCCGAGAGGTCGGGCTCCTCGCCGGCCCGCTCGGCGGCGGCGGCGTGGGCGAGCAGGGAGAGCGGGCTGGCGGGGTCGAGGCCCTCGCCGGCGGCGAAGGCGAGGTAGTCGTCCTGGCGGGCCCGCCACTCGTCCTCGCCGACCAGGCCGGCGGTCTCCTCGGCGGGCAGCTCGGGCGCGGTCGTGTCGCCGTCCCCGCCTTCGGGAGCCTCGGTGCCCTCGGCTTCGGACCGGCCGGGGTCGCCGTCGCGGCCCTCGTCGTCGTCGCCCGTGCAGCTCGCAGCCGTCATGGCCAGCACCAACCCCAGGACCAGCAGTCGTCGCACGTCGTCCCCCTCGATCGAAAGATCGCTGCAAGCTACCCCGCTCGGGGCCACCCACCCCGGCGACCCCGGGGTCCGGCCGGCGCGATCAGTGACGGGAGCCGGTGAGCGCCTCGATCACCGGGGCGTGCAGGGTGGCGCGCACGGTGCCCAGGCCGGGCCCGGCCTTGGGCGCCATGGCGCGGGCGAAGGCGACGGCCTCGGGCAGGACGTCGGCCTCGGCGACGGCGCGGTCGACGATGCCGGCGGCGACGGCCTCCTCGGCCGTGTAGCGCCGCCCGGTGATCATGGCCTCGTGCGCCGTCCGGGGCGGCAGCATGGCCGGGATCAGCGCGTTCATGCCCGTGGTGAACGTCATGCCGAGGTCGACCTCCGGCAGGCACCAGTAGCCCCGGTCGGACCGCATGATGCGGTGGTCGTGGGCGATGGCGAGCATGGCGCCGGCGGCGAACGTGTGCCCGTTGCACGCGGCCACCGTCACGCACGGCAGGTGCAGCAACCGGGCGTAGAGGCGGTGCACGCGATCGAGGTAGGCGAGCATCTCGCTCCCGTTGGCGGCGAGCCAGTCCAGGTCGAGGCCGTTCGAGAAGAACTTGCCGGTCCCCGTGGTGACCAACGCCTTCGAACCCTCGGCCGCCTCCACCGTCGCCAGGGCGTCGTTGTAGGCGTGGAGCAGCTCGGGCGAGAAGCGGTTCTCGCCGTCGTCCATCCGCAGCACGAACACGTCGCCGTCCCGCTCGAGCTCGATCATCGCTGCCCCTCCGTGTCGACCCGCCGGCGCGACCGCGCCGCGCCGGGGCGCAACCTAGCGCCGTCCCCCCGTCGGCCCGCCGCCGACTAGAACCGGTCCGTCGGTGGGTGACGAGGAGGCTGCAGGTGGACGTCGGGGTGTTCGTACCGCTGGGCAACGGCAACGCGTCGCCCGAGATCTTGCGGGCGGTCGGCCGGGAGGTGGAGGACCGCGGCTTCGAGTCGATCTGGGTGCCCGAGCACGTCGTGCTGTTCGACGAGTACTCGTCGTCGTACCCCTACTCGCCGGACGGGAGGTTCCCGGGCGGGGCCGACAGCGGGCTGCTCGAGCCGCTCGGCGCGCTGACGTTCCTCGCCGCGGTGACCGACCGGGTGCGCCTGGGGACCGGCATCTGCCTGGTGCCGCAGCGCAACCCCGTGTACACGGCCAAGGCGGTGACCGATCTCGACGCGCTGTCCGGCGGTCGGGTCGACTTCGGCGTGGGGCTCGGCTGGCTGCGCGAGGAGTTCGAGGCGGTGGCCATGCCGTTCGAGCAGCGCGGCCGCCGCACCGACGAGCACCTGCAGGTGATGAAGGCGCTGTGGTGCGACGAGGTCTCGGAGTTCCACGGCGAGCTCTACGACCTGCCGCCGTGCCGCATGTACCCGAAGCCGGTGCAGACGCCGCACCCCCCGATCCACGTCGGCGGCGAGAGCGACGCCGCCATGCGCCGCGTCGCCCGCCTCGGCCAGGGGTGGTTCTCGTTCGACCGGCTGCCGGCCGACCTCCCCGAACCGCTGGCCCGGCTCGACGCCGCGCTGGCCGCCGAGGGCCGCAGCCGAGCCGACGTCCAGCTCTCCGTCAGCCCGTACTTCAACCCGATCACGCCCGCCGACGTCGCGGCCTACGCCGAGCTGGGCGTCGACCGGCTCATCGTGGTGTGCCTGGCGTTCGACGTCGACACCCTCCGCAGCCAGCTCGACGGGCTGGTCGCCGGCGTGCTCGAGCCAGCCGCGAGCTAGCCGTCCGAGGCCGTGCCGCTCAGGCCGGGAGGGGGAGCGGGAACCGCACGCCGGTGAGCTCCTCCGACAGGTCCCAGAGGCACTCGGCCATGACGGGGTCGGACGCCGTCGGGGCCCGTCCCACCAGCGTCGGCCCTCCCCGCATCTCCCGCAGCCCGTCGGGGCCCACGTAGCTGTTCCCCGGCAGGTCCTCGGTGGCGGCGAAGAGGGTGGGCAGCGCGCCCTGCTCGCCCGGCTGGGCGAACAGCTGGTCGCCGATGCGCATGAACAGCCCGACGAGCCGCCGTTCGCTGGCGAGGTGCAGGTCGGTCGACGCGTAGCCCGGGTGGGCGGCGACGGATCGCACCGGCGACCCGGCGTCCTCGAGCTTCCGCTGCAGCTCCATCGTGAAGAGCAGGTTCGCCAGCTTGGACTGGCCGTAGGCGACCCAGGGGCGGTAGCCGCCGCGCTCGAAGTTGAGGTCGTCGAGGCGGATCCGGCCGGCGCGGTGGGCCATCGACGCCACGGTCACGACCCGGTCGGTCACGTGGGGGAGCAACAGGTTGGTGAGGGCGAAGTGGCCGAGGTGGTTCGTGCCGACCTGCATCTCGAACCCGTCGGCCGTGCGCCGCTCCGGCAGCGCCATCACCCCGGCGTTGTTGACGAGGACGTCGAGCGCCCCCGTCCACCCGTCGGCGAAGGCCCGCACCGACGCCAGGTCGGCCAGGTCCAGGCGACGCACCTCGACCTCACCGGCCATGGTGGCGGCCGCCGCCTCGCCCTTCGCCGTGTCGCGCACGGCGAGCACCACCCGGGCCCCCGCCTGCGCGAGCTCTCGCGCCGTCACGAGGCCGATGCCGCTGCTCGCACCCGTGACCACCACGGTGCGGCCCGCCTGCGAGGCCATGGCGGACGGGGACCACGTCGACGACATGGCCGTCAGGGTACGGAGCCACGAGGGCGTCGCCGCGCCGCCCCTCGGAGCCGACCGTCAGCCGGCGTCGACGATCTTCAGCTCCATGCGGGCGTCGGCGGGCGTCGTGTTGGAGCACGTCTCGTCGATCGGTGGCGGCTGCCAGTCCCAGTGCGCCATCTGGGGCAGGTAGCCCTCGAGCCAGTTCGCCACCGGCTCGCGGAAGCGGTAGGCGGGGAGCTCGGCGGCGGTGGCGCCGGCAGCGACCGATGCGTAGGCCTGCGACATGGTCGACGGGCGGCGGTCGAGGGCGTCGTCGAGCCAGTGGACGCCGACGGGGTCGATGTTGCCCTCGCAGCGGAACAGCAGCGAGTCCCAGTCGGCCGAGTCGACGTGGGGGAACCAGCAGTAGCCGTCGACGTCGACGCCGGCGGCCGCCGCCCGCTCGCACTGCTCGAGGGTGTACTTGAGCCAGCTGGCGCGATCGGAGGCGAAGCCCCGGATGTTGGTCTCCGAGAGCATGACCGGGAGCTGGTAGCGCTCGGCGTACTCCTGGATCTGCTCGGCGAGAGGCGTCGGCGTGGAGGCCGGGACCACGCCGCCCTCGCCGTCGCCGTGGAACTCCCACTGGCAGTGGGCGTAGTAGTCGAGGCCGAGCACGTCGATGTGGCCGGGCTCGAGGTCGAACAGCGCCTCGCCGCCCGCGGCGGCCACGAGGGGGGCGAAGCGACCGGCCGTCGGCTCTCGGCCGAGGAAGAGGTCGGTCACGAAGAAGCGGCGGTCGTTGGCCATCGCCGTGTACCCGACCGCGGCGTCGTCGCCGGCGTGGTGGTGCTCGCACGTGTCGACGAAGACGTGGCGTCCATCGGGGAGCAGGTCGCGGTAGAGGCGGCTGGCCTCGGCCACGGCGGGGAGGACGTTGCCCATCAGGCCGACGAAGCCCTCCAGCCCTTGGTGGTACGGGGGCCAGATGGCCTCGTGGCCGGCGAGGAAGAGCGTGGAGAACGGCTCGTTGAAGAGCGTGTACTCCTCGAGCCAGGGGTACCGGCGGGCGACGGCCTCGGCGAACCGGAGGTAGGCGGGCCCGAAGCGCTCGTCGGCGAAGCCGCCGTCGAGCCAGCCCGGGTAGCTGGTGTGGTGGACGAGGTCGACGATCGGCCGGAGGCCCTCGTCGTGCAGGTGGCCGAGCACCTCGTCGGTGTGGCGCCAGTCGTAGGAACCGGCGGTGGCCTCCACCCGGTGCCAGCGGATGGGGTAGCGCAGGCGGCGCACGCCTGCGCCCTGCAGCAGGCCGATGTCGTCGCGCCACCGCCGGTCGTGCTCGGTCACCTCGGCGACGTCGCGATCGTGGGCTGGGAGGTACGTCGACTCGAACCCGCCGACGAGGTCGATGGCGGTCATGCGGCGGCGTCCAGGGTGGCGAGGTCGTCGTCGCCGAGCTGCAGCATCGCCGCCTCGGCGCTGTCGGCGATGGACTGCGGGCGGCTGGCGCCCGGGATCGGGATCACGACGTCGCCCTGAGCCAGCTCCCACGCCAGGGCCACCCGCTGGGGAGAGACGCCGTGCCGGTCGGCCACCTCGGCGAAGGCGGCGTGGCGCTCGCCCAGCCCCGAGGCCGACGACATGCCGCCCAACGGGCTCCACGGCAGGAAGGCGATGCCCAGCTCGTCGCAGTGCCGCAGCTCGTCGAGCGACGAGCGGAAGCGGGGGGAGAACTCGTTCTGGACGCTCGCCACCGGGACGATGCTGCGGGCCTCGTCGATCTGGGCCACGGTCACGTTGGAGAGGCCGGCCATGCGGATCTTGCCGGCGTCGAGCAGCTGGGCGAGGGCGCCGACCGAGTCGGCGAACGGCACGGCGGGGTCGGGACGGTGGAACTGGTACAGGTCGATCGCGTCCACGCCCAGGCGGGTCAGCGACGCGTCGCACGCGGCGACCAGGTGCTCGGGGCGGCCGTCGAGCTCCCAGCCGCCGCCGG
>DATAGR010000273.1:0-2448 GCA_036263575.1 Aquihabitans sp.
GGGGGTCCGGCACCGGCCGCCGCCGCCGGGTTGACTGGCGGCCATGGAGATCAGGCTGGACGGACGGACCGCGCTCGTGACGGGCGCCTCGCGGGGCATCGGACGGGCGGTCGCCCGGGGGCTGGCGGCGGCAGGGGCCGACGTGGTGCTGTCGTCGCGCAAGCTCGACGTGCTGGAGGCGACGGCGGCCGAGCTGCGGACCGAGCTGGCCGAGCTCGGGGACCGCGCCGGCGAGCTGGCGGTCGTCGCCGCCAACGCCGGCGACCCCGACGCGGCAGCCGCCGCCGTCGACGCCACCCTCGAGCGCTTCGGCGCCGTCGACATCCTCGTCAACAACGCGGCCACGAACCCCTACTTCGGCCACGCCATCGACATCGAGCTCGGGGCGTTCGACAAGACGGTGGAGGTGAACTGGCGCGGCCCGCTGCTGTGGAGCCAGCTCGCCTGGCGACGCTGGATGCAGGAGCACGGTGGCGTCATCTGCAACGTGGCGTCGATCGGCGGGATGTCCGTCGAGACGAACATCGGCGTCTACAACGGCACCAAGGCAGCCCTGCTCCACCTCACCCGCACGCTCGCCGCCGAGCTGGCGCCGGGGGTGCGGGTGAACGCCGTCGCCCCGGGCCTGGTGAAGACCGACATGGCCCGAGCGCTCTGGGAGCCGCACGAAGAGGCCATCGCCCGTCAGGTGCCGCTGGCCCGGCTCGGCGAGCCGGTCGACATCGCCGACGCGACCGTCTTCCTCTGCTCGGATGCCGCCAGCTGGATCACGGGCACGTCGCTCGTGGTCGACGGCGGGATGCTGCTCCAGGCCTGACCAACGGCCGGCGGCCTGCGGCGGCGCCGGGAGGGGCGGCCGCGACGGCGGAGCTCAGCCGGCGGGCTGCTCCCCCGGCCCTTCGGCCGCCTCGTCGTCGGCGGGCACCGAGGTGTCGGCGCCGGCCTCCTCCGGGGTGCGCTCGACGACCGCCGGCGGGACCAGGACGCCGGCCTCCTCAGGGGTCCGCTCGATGACGGCGGGCGGGACCAGCCCACCGGCCTCGCGCTCGATCTCGACCGGCGGGATGAGGCCAACGCCGTCGGGCGTCTCGGTCACGTCGGGCGCAGGGGTCGACGTCGGCGTGTCGGCCCGGTCGGCGACCGCCGGGGCCGGGCGCGAGGGCGTGGTGTCCTCCGACGACTGCGCCACCCCGACGACGAGGCCGCCGGTGAGGGCGGCGACGAGGCCTGCGGCGGCCACCCCCGCGAGGATGCGGTTGGCCTGGAGGCGGGCGAGGATCCCGATCGCCTCCTTCGGCGTGGTGTGGAGCACGTCCTCGATCATCGTGAGGAGGTCCGGGGCATCGAGGTCGAGCGAGAAGGTGAGGGCCTCGAGGTCGGCCTCGCGCAGGTGGCCCACGGCAGCCGGGCGCTCGCCCCGCTCGGCCGCGACCAGGTCGATGTAGGTCTCCAGCACCCGGCGGTTGTCGGTCCGCACCGGCAACGTGGCCGTGCCGGTGCCGAGGCTGAGGCGACCGGCGACGGGCTCGTAGGCCACGCCGCCGTCACTCCGTCGTTCCGGTGTCGTCTCCACGCCTCTCGATGACATTCCGTGACCATACGCCCACGCTCCGCATGTTTCAAGCCCGCCGCCGACACGGGACGTAACGGACGGCCTCCGAGGAGCACGGTGCGCGACCTCGACGCGGGCCGTGACCGATGGCCCCTCCGGACTTGGGGTGAACGGACCGGCGTTCGCTACGGTGGGCGCCGGTGCCCCCGCCTCTCCGGATCCCGCCCCGGATCGAGGCGGGGGCATCACCTTCTCCGCCGACACCTCGGCGCTGACGGCGGCCCGGTCGGCGCCTCGGACCGGCCGGAGTGACCGGTCCTACGCTCGTGCGGTGCACCTCCACGAGCTCCAGGACGTCATCGCCCGAACCTACGGCGAGCGCGACGCCGCCCGCGGCACGGCGGCGACCGTCGCGTGGCTGTGCGAGGAGCTCGGCGAGCTGGCCCAGGCGGTGCGGAAGGGGACGGTCGACGAGCAGCGCCACGAGCTCGGCGACGTCCTGGCGTGGGTGGCGTCCCTCGCCCACCAGCTGGACCTCACCCTGGAGGACGCCGTGGTGCGCTACGCCGACGGCTGCCCCCGCTGCCGGGCGCTTCCCTGCGCCTGCCCCTGAGGCCGGGCGGCGGTCGGGTCAGGCGCCGAGCTCGGCGGCCACCAGCTCGGCGAGCTGGACGGCGTTGAGGGCGGCACCCTTGCGCAGGTTGTCGTTCGAGAGGAACAGGGCCAGGCCGTGCTCGACCGTGGCGTCGCGCCGGATGCGGCCCACGTAGGTCGGGTCCTGGCCGGCGGCGAGCAGCGGCGTCGGCACGTCGGCCAGCTCCACGCCCGGGGCGTAGCCGAGGATCTCGCGGGCCTGGTCCGGGGTGATCGGGCGCTCGAAGCGGGCGTTGATGGAG
>DATAGR010000274.1:0-1723 GCA_036263575.1 Aquihabitans sp.
TGGCCCTCTGGGACGAGGTGGAGCAGCTAAAGCTGCTGGGCTCCGCCGACCTGATCGGCGTCGGCAACAGCGGGGCCAACTGGATCGAGGGCAACGCCGGGCACAACCTGCTCGACGGGGGCCTCGGTGACGACACCCTGCTCGGCGGGGCCGGCAACGACACCTACGTGGTCAACGTCACCAAGGATGTGGTGACCGAGAACGCCGGCGAGGGTATCGACACCGTCCACGCGGCCTTCAATTACACGCTCGGCGCCAACGTCGAGAACCTGGTGCTGACCGGCGGGGCGACCACCGGGACCGGCAACGGGCTCGACAACCAGATCCAGGGCAACGCGCTGGCCAACAAGCTGAGCGGCGGCGACGGGAACGACACCCTCGCCGGCGGCGAAGGCGCCGACACGCTGGTCGGCGGCGGCGGCAACGACAGCTTCCTGGTGAGCGCCGGCGACAAGGTCGAGGAGCTCTCCGGCGGCGGCACGGACGTCGTCTACTCTGACGTCACTTTCACCCTGAGCACCAATGTCGAGCACCTGGCGCTCGTCGGATCGGCCGCGATCAACGGGACCGGGAACGCTTCGGACAATCAGTTGCTCGGCAATGCCGGGAACAACAGCCTGTCCGGCACTGGCGGGAACGACACGATCGCCGGCGCCGGCGGAGCCGACACCGTCTCGGGCGGCAGCGGCGCGGACCGCTTCGTGTTCGTCAGCGCCGCGGACTCCACCGAGGCGGCTCCGGACCTGATCATCGACTTCAAGAAGGGTGACAACGACCGGATCGACCTGTCGGCGGTGGACGCCAACGTCAACGTCGCCGGCGATCAGGCCTTTGTCTGGGCCGCCGGCTTCACCGGCGTCGCGGGCCAGATGGTGGCGAGCTTCAACGCGGGGACCAACCGGACCACGCTGCGGATGGACACCGACGGGGACGGCCAGGGCGACGACATGGTCATCGTGCTGACCGGCAACGTGAACTCGACCTTCCTGTTCACCCTCTGACGAGGGACCGCCCCCGCCGCCTCGCTTATCGAGGCGGCGGGGCGCGGCTCACCCCTTCGGCGGCGTGACGTGGAACGGCTGGACCACGGCCGCGAAGTCCCCGTGGGCTTCGCAAGCCTGGGTATGGGCCGCCAGCTTCGGCCAGCGAACCGCATCGAAGACCCCGGGCAGCGCCTCGCTGACGAAGCGCAAGGCGCAACCGACCGCGACATCGGCGTGGGTCATCCGCTCCCCGAACCACCAGGCGCCCGTCCCGCGGGAGGTTTCCAGCGCGTCGAGCACCCCGGCGATCTGAGTTTGGCAGCGCTCGACCCAGACCGGCGTGCCGCGTCCATGCACCACTTGCTCGTAGACCAGGCTCACCGCCTTGTCGGCCATGCCGCTGGCCAAGGCGCAGACCTTCAGCACGGCCCGCCGCTCAGGGCCCGACAGCGCGATCAGCGCCCGCTCCGGGCCCGCCTGTTCGTCCAGCCAGTCGAGGATCGCCGCGCTCTCGATCAGCGCCTCGCCATCGTCGGTCACCAGGGTCGGCACGCGGCGCAGCGGATTGTACCGGGCGATCTCCTCGGCGTTCCCGAACACCGACCACGGCCGATGCTCGTAGGCCATGCCGTAGAGCCGCAGCGCCACCGCCACCCGGCGCACGAATGGACTGTCGTATTGTCCGATCAGGATCATGCCGCACCTCCGCCCCGGCCTGCCACAACGGTCAAGCCGAACAG
>DATAGR010000275.1:0-6206 GCA_036263575.1 Aquihabitans sp.
CCACCAGCTGGGCGACCACGGCGACGGCGGCGGCGACCCGCAGCAGCGGCGCCGGGCGCCGGTCGAGCTCGGACCAGCCGAGGCCGGCGAGGATGGCCAGCGCCCCGAACGCCGGCAGGAGGACGTTGTCGTAGCCGCCGCTGTGGAGGCGGCTGGCGTAGCTCGACGCGACGAGGGCGGCCGCCACCGGGAGGTGGAACAGCACCAGCGGGCCGGTCAGCTCCCGCCGGGCGGCGACGGCGATGGCGACGCCGACGGCACCCAGCGCCACGCTGAGCACGAGCGGGCGGAGGTCGACGGTCCAGAACGTGCGCCGGACCTCCTCGATGACCTCGTGCCCGCGCGGCAGCTCGAGGACGTAGCGGAGGTACCAGCCGTCGGAGAGCTGCTGCAGCACGAGGGTGCTGACCACGACGACGATCGCCACCGAGGCGGCGTACGCGACGGCCCGACGGCGCTGCGCGACCAGGAGGTACAGCAGCGGGGCCGCCGCCGGGACCAGCGCCTGCTGCTTGGTGAGGAACGCCAGGCCCAGCAGCACGCCGGCGGCCACGGCGCTGCGGACGCCCGCGCCGTGGCGGGCGACGGCCAGCCCCGCGAAGGTCAGGGCGAGGAAGAGCGAGTCGACCCGGGCCAGGTCGAACCACGCGCCGCCGATGGCGAAGCACGCCGCGAACACGCCTGCCGCCACCAGGCCGGCCACCCGGTCGCCCCGCTCGCGCGCCACGAGGACGCCGACGGACGCGAAGGCGACGAGCGACGACGCGAAGGACACCAGGCGCAGCGGGAGGAAGCCGTCGCCGAACACCGCGGCCACGGGGGCCGCGACGTAGTAGTAGAGCGGCGTGTAGATGTACGGGATGAACTCGAGGCTGGGCTCGGGGTACAGGTTGCGCCCGTCGGCGGCCCGCCGGACGTGGTCGACCACGCCGCCCTCCATCCACTCAAGCTCCATCGGCGAGCCCATCCGCCGCACCGCGATCCAGGTGTAGGCCAGCAGCGGGATCGCCGACGCCACGACGACGGCGACGCGCCCCACCCGCTCGGTCAGGTGGCGCACGTCCACTAGGGCGTCATCGCCAGCGATCCGAACAGCAGCCCCGCCGTCAGGCAGCTCGCCACCGCGCTGACCGCCACGATCGCCGTGTGGGCTCGCCCCGTGTAGCGGACCCCGAGCACGACGACCAGCGGGAAGGCGGCGAGGATCATCCGGGGACGGGCCCCAACCATCTGCGACGCGAGGGCCATCCCGATGCTGACCGCGGTGTACGTGAAGACGATCACCGGGGGCCGCCACCGCACGAGCAGGTAGCCCGCGAAGGCGACGAAGGCGAGGCCCAGCACCCCGACCAGCGGGTTGAGCTGGGTGGAGCGCAGACCGAAGATGTCGCGCTCCCAGATCTCCTCGAGGTGCTCGAAGGGGGCGCCGAGCAGGGCCGGGGAGTCCTGCCAGCCGTCGCGCTGGCCCCGGAACCAGGCGAGGGGCCACCCGGTCAGGACGGCGAGGTAGCCGAAGAACCCGAGGACGCCCACCGGGGCGAGCAACGGCGCGGCGAGCGAGCGCCAGTCGCGCCGCTCGGCGATGGCCGCGGCGGCGGCGACCGCGCACATGGCCCCGACGGCCAGGGCGTTCGGCCGGCTGAGCGTCGTGATCGCGGCGATGGCGCCGGCGAGCACCCACCGCCGGCGCTGGAGGGCGAGCATGGTGCCCGCCGCCCCGGCGACGAGGAGGCCCTCGGCGTAGGCCATGGACAACACGACCGAGCCGGGGAAGAAGCTCAGCACGGCGGCGGCTCGATCGGCGGCCTCGTCCCCGGCCAGGTCGGCGACGACCCTCCACACCAGCACGACGGCGAGGGCGCCGGCGAGGACCGAGACGACGATCCCGGCGCCCACGGTGGTGAGCGGCGTGAGGGATGCGACGATGCGGACGAGGCCGGGGAACAGCGGGAAGAACGCGAGGTGGCGCTGGTCGGACGGCAGGTCGCCGGCGCCGGGGTAGCCGTGCCGGGCGAGGTCGGTGTACCAGGCGCCGTCCCATCGCCCGAGGACGTCGGCGACGCCGGGGAGGTCGCCGGGGAGCGAGGGCCAGGGCCCGGCGCCGGGATCGGTGCCCCGAGCCTGGGCCCACTGGGCCATGACGACGGCCACGGCGAGGAGCAGCAGCCGCGACAGCCCGTAGGTGACGAGCGGGCGGACCGCCCAGCCGGCACGGGTGGGGACCTCGACGGCCGGCTCGCGCCGCAGGGTGGTCAGGGTGGGGGCGGCCGGGGGGGCCTGGACATCGGTCATCGAGCGGGGGAGCTTCGCTTCATCGAGGGCGTTGGTTCTCGTGCGCCTGCGTCGGGTGCGGCGCTCGAGGTGCGGCCGGCCCGCCCTCGCGACCGCCATGTGGTCGGCGGACCCCCGCTTTCCGCCCGGGGGGCAACCAAACATGCTGGTAGCGAGGCCGTGCGGCCACGGCGGCCCACCTGCCCGACCGCCGACTCGACCATACCCACGGGTGAAGGCCGGCGTCCGGTCACCCCCCGGGCGGCGCCGTCGGGCGGGCCCCCGGGCGCCGTGACGGCTCCGTCCGAGCGTCGCCCTCGGTCGGGCCCGCAGCTGCCAGCCGGGCCCAGACGCGCTTGCCGCCCGGGAGGGCCTCGACGCCCCACGCTTGCGAGAGGGCGGCGACGAGCTGGATGCCGCGGTGGCCGGAGGTGCTCCACGGTGCCTCCTCGACCAGCCGGGGCAGCGCCGGGCTGGGGTCGTGCACGGCGACCTCGAGGACGCCCTCGCCGACGAGCTCCAGCACGATCTCGGCGGCGCCCGTCTGGTGGACGGCGGCGTTGGCGGCCAGTTCGCCCACCACCACGGCCAGCAGGCCGGGGTCGACGGTCGGCGCCAGGTCGGCTGCGGCCCGGGTCGCGAAGTCGCGCACCCGTGCGAGCTCGGCCGGGTCCGCGGCGAAGGCGAGCCTGGCCCGGGCGGTCACGTCGAGCGCGGCGCGCCCGTCGACGACGGGATCGGCGGCGGGGTCCGGGCACACGACCGGCTCGGCCTACCCGAGGCCCGGTGGGCCAGACCAGGCGGCCGTGGCCGCCTCGCCCGTCTGCACCCGCCACAGGGCGGCGTAGAGCCCGCCCCGCTCGACGAGCTCCTCGTGGCTGCCGGCCTCGACCACCCGGCCCGCCTCCATCACGTGGATGCGGTCCGCCCGCCGCACCGTCGACAGGCGGTGGGCGATGACGATGGTCGTGCGCCCGGCGGACACCTCCTCCATCGAGCGCTGGATGGCCGCCTCGGTCTCGTTGTCGACCGCGGAGGTGGCCTCGTCGAGCACGAGGATCGGCGGGTCCCGGAGGATCGCCCGGGCGATCGTGAGCCGCTGGCGCTGCCCGCCGGACAGCTTCTGGCCTCGCTCGCCGACGACGGTGTCGTAGCCCTGCGGCATCGCCTCCACGAAGTCGGCGGCGCCGGCGAGGGCGACGGCTCGGCGGAGGTCGTCGTCGGTCGCGTCGGGCCGCCCGTAGACGAGGTTGTCGCGCACCGTGCCCTGGAACAGGAAGACGTCCTGCGCCACCAGCCCCATGGCGCCGCGGAGCGACGTGAACGTCAGGGTGTCGGTGGGGTGGCCGTCGAGCGTGATCGTGCCGGCGGTCGGCTCGTAGAGGCGGAGCAGGAGCTTGACCACGGTCGACTTGCCCGAGCCCGTGGCGCCCACGATGGCGTGGGTCTCGCCGGCGGGCACGTCGATGCTGAGGCCTCGCAGCACCTCGGGGCCGTCGGCGGCGTAGGAGAAGCGGACGTCGTCGAAGCGCACCGCACCGCGGACCGGCGAGGGCAGGTGGTGGGTGCCGGGCAGGATCGTCGGCCGGGCCTCGAGCAGCCCGAAGATGCGCCGGCACGAGGCCATGGCCCGCTGGTAGAGGTCGAGCGTCTCGCCCAGGTCGGTCAGGGGCCAGAGGAGGCGCTGCGTCATGTACACGAGCACCGAGAAGAGGCCGACCTCGAGGTCGCCGCGGAGCGCGGCTCGACCGCCCACCAGGAGCGTCATGGTGAAGCCGGCCAGCACGGCGGTGCGGATGAGCGGGTGGAAGGCGGTGGAGAGGCGGATGGCGTCGCGGTTCACCGCCAGGTAGCGCCGGCTGTCGGCCTCCACCCGGGCCACCTCGCGCCGCTCGGCGCTGAAGGCCTTGATCGTGGCGATGCCGCCGATGCCGTTGGTGAGGGTGTCGCTGATGGTCCCGGCCGCAGCGCGGACCGACGCGTAGCGGGGCTGCAGCCGGCTCTGGTAGGCGAGCGAGCCGGCGATGATCAGCGGGATCGGGAGGAAGGCGAGGAGCGCCAGCAGGGGCGAGATGACCGTGAACACGATGCCGACGAGCACCACGTTGGCCGCGGTGGTGATGATCTTGTGCGGGCCCATGTCGAGGAAGCGCTCGAGCTGGTTGACGTCGTCGTTGAGGACGGTCATGAGGCCACCGGACGAGCGGTCCTCGAAGTACGCCACCTCCAGGTCCTGGACGTGGCGGTAGGCCTCCATCCGGGCGTCGTGCTCGACGGCCTGGGCCAGGTAGCGCCAGTTCAGGACGGCGACGTACTCGGTGGCCGACTCGAGCAGCCAGATGACGACCGTCGCGGCGACGAGGATCGAGAGCTGGTCGAACCGGTCGGCGACCCCGAACAGGCGCCCCACGAACGACTCGCCGTCGTTCACCACGACGTCGACGGCGGCGCCGATGAGCAGCTCGGGCGCCACGTCGCAGATCTTGTTGAGCAGCGACATGACGACCGCCAGGACGACGCGCGGACGATGGCCGCGGCCGTAGCGCCAGAGGTCCCTGAGCGGTGGGGTCGTGGAGAGCGGGACCGTGCTCGTCGCGTGCTCCGGCATCGGCCGACCCTACGGGCCCCTAAGATCTGACGACCAGTCAGAAACCGGAGGACGGGAAGACCCATGGGCATGCTCGACGGCAAGGTTGCGATCGTCACCGGCGCGGGCCACGGGATCGGGCGGGGGCACGCCATGGAGCTGGCCAAGCACGGCGCCAAGGTGGTGGTCAACGACCTGGGCGGCTCGGTCAAGGGCGAGGGCACCGGACGCGACGCCGACCTCACCGTCGGCATCATCACCGACCGCGGCGGCGAGGCGGTCGCCAACTACGAGGACGTGGCCGACTTCGACGGCGCCGGCCGGATGGTGGCCCAGGCCGTCGACGCCTACGGGCGCCTCGACGTGCTGGTGAACAACGCCGGCATCGTGCGCGACGGCGCCATCTGGAACATGGGCGAGTCCGACTTCGATGCGGTGCTGCGGGTGCACGTCAAGGGCACGTGGGCGCCCTGCCACCACGCCGCCACGCACTGGCGCGAGCGCTCGAAGGCGGGCGAGGCGCTGACCGGCCGGGTCATCAACACCACCTCCGGCGCCGGCCTCGTGGGGAACTTCGGCCAGACGAACTACGCCACCGCCAAGGCCGGCATCGCCGGGCTCACGCAGACGCTGAGCCTCGAGCTCCACAAGCTCGGCGTCACCGTGAACTGCGTCGGCCCCGCGGCCGCCACCCGCATCACGGGCACGATGCCCGGCGCCCCCGAGGTCATCGAGGCCGACGACGTGCCCGACGGTGAGTGGAACCGCATGGACCCCTCCGTGTCGTCGCCGCTGGTGGCCTGGCTGGCATCGGACGAGTCCCAGCACGTCACCGGCCAGGTGATCCGCGCCGTCGCCGAGAACATCATCCTCATGCAGGGCTGGACCGACGGGCCCACCATCAACAACGGCGGCAAGCGGTGGGACGCCTCGAAGCTGGGGACCCAGCTGGCCACCGACGTCTTCCACACCCGGGCCCCCGGCCTGCGCTACTGAGCCTCCGCCGCACCCGGCCGCCCTAGCGTGACGAGGGCCGTGACCAGCCCCGCCCCCCACACCGACGCCTCGACGGCGACGCCGGACGCCGACCTGGCGCACGTGCCCGCCGAGGAGCGGGCGTTCTTCGTCGAGGAGTTCGCCGGGGCCACGATCGTCGTGGCCCTCGCCGAGCCGGACCCCGTGACCGTGGCGTCGGTCGGTCGGGCGGCGACCGCCCTGCGCGGCGGCGGGTCGCGTCTCGTCGCGGTGGTGGGGACCGCGCCGGGCGCGGTGGGCGTCGACCGGGCCGGCCTGGCCCGTGCCCTCCCGTCGGCGCCGGTGGTGCTGGCCGGGCCCGACGAGCGGGCCG
>DATAGR010000276.1:0-4305 GCA_036263575.1 Aquihabitans sp.
AGGGGGTTGGTGCGGGTCGCGTCGACGAGGAGGCACCGCAGGCGGTAGCCGGCGCGCAGCGCCCGCTCCACCACGACGTCGCCCTCGGCGACGAACGTGCCGGCCAGGTCCCCACCCGGCGCCTCCCGCCGACGCCGTAGCTCGGCGTCGCGCAGGCCGATGAACACCTGGATCCGCTCGTCGGCGGGGTCGTCGACCGGGATCCACGCGTCGGGCGCCACGGCGGCGAGTCTGCCCGGCCGGCGAGGGGTGGCGGCACCGAGGCGCCGTGCGCCCGGCGTACGCTCCGGCGATGATCCGACTCAGCGTGCTGTACCCGGCCACCGAGGGCGCGACCTTCGACCACGACTACTACCGCGACCACCACGTGCCGCTCGCCGTGCGCACCTGGGGCGGCCCGCCGGTGCAGATCGACCGTGGGGTGGACGGGCCCTACGTGGCCGCCGTGCACTTCACGTTCGAGTCCGTGGAGGCGATGGGCGCCGCCATGTCCGTCGACGGCACCGGTGACGTGCTCGCCGACGTGGCGAACTACACCACCATCACCCCTGTGATGCAGACCAGCGAGATCGTGGGCGGCTGACGCCCGGGGACGACGGAAACCCTTGACCTGCGGGGGGCGCCGGTTTACCGTCACCCCCAATTCGACACCCGGGTCCGGAATCGCGCCGGATCAGGTTGGCATCGCGCTGTCGGTCTGCCTAGGATCGCCCGTTGCCGTGGTGTTGCTTGCCGTCCTTCAGAATTGGTTGATCGAAGTGGCGCGCCCCTCCACGAGCAGTTCACCGATCAACCAGCGCTGAGGAGCCTCCTTGTCCTCCCTGCCCACCATTCGCGACCGCTACTCGTTCGCGAACCTCGACGAAGCACTCCCGCTCCCCGACCTGATCGCGATCCAGCGGGAGTCGTTCGACTGGTTCCTCGACCAGGGCCTCGCGGACACCTTCCGCGACATCAGCCCGATCAAGGACTTCACCGAGACGCTCCAGCTCGAGCTGGAGTTCGACCCGAACGACGAGGACCTCCGTCCCACGCCCAAGTTCTCCGTCGAGGAGTGCAAGGAGCGGGACATGACGTACTCGGCCCCGATCTTCGTCCGGGCCCGGTTCATCAACGCCAACACCGGTGAGATCAAGGAGCAGACGGTCTTCATGGGGGACTTCCCCAAGATGACCACGAAGGGCACCTTCGTCATCAACGGCACCGAGCGCGTCGTGGTGTCGCAGCTCGTGCGGTCCCCGGGCGTCATCTTCCAGCCCGGTGAGCGGTTTCGCCTCCGCAACCTGGCCAAGCACCAGCTCGTCACCGGCACCATCCACCCCTACCGTGGCGAGTGGATCGAGTTCGACGTCGAGCAGAAGCCCGGCAAGGACGTCACCGCCGGCACCCGCGTGGCCCGCAAGCGCCGCCTCGGCATCTTCGTGCTGCTCCGCGCCCTCGGCTACGACGAGGAGAACGCCCCCGGCTTCCTCGACGCCTTCGTGCGCCACTTCGACTTCCTCGAGGGCCAGTGGGAGAAGGAGCGCGACGTCGCCACCACCCAGGACGAGGCCCTGGTGGAGATCTACAAGCGGGCCCGCCCCGGCGAGCCGCCGTCGGTGGAGTCGGCCAAGGCCTACTTCCGCAACGCCTTCTTCGAGTCGCGCCGCTACGACCTCAGCCGCGTCGGCCGCTACAAGCTCGACCGCAAGCTCGGCAACGAGATCGAGAAGATCTCCGAGCTGTTCCCGATGCTCGACCTCGACCGCCCGGAGCCGGGCCAGCCGGTGCTGAGCCGCTGCGAGGTCCTCGCCTCGATGACCTACCTCCTGCACCTCGTGCAGGCCACGCCGGGCTACCGCCTCGACGACCAGGACCACTTCGCCAACCGCCGCATCCGCTCGGTCGGCGAGCTGATCCAGAACCAGGTCCGCATCGGCCTCTCCCGCATGGAGCGGGTGGTGCGCGAGCGCATGACCACCCAGGACGTCGAGGCCATCACGCCGCAGACCCTGATCAACATCCGCCCGGTCGTGGCCGCGATCAAGGAGTTCTTCGGCACCTCGCAGCTGTCGCAGTTCATGGACCAGGTGAACCCGCTGTCGGGCCTCACCCACCGCCGTCGCCTCTCGGCGCTCGGCCCCGGCGGCCTCTCCCGCGAGCGGGCCGGCTTCGAGGTCCGTGACGTGCACTTCAGCCACTACGGCCGCATGTGCCCGATCGAGACGCCGGAGGGCCCGAACATCGGCCTCATCGGCGCCCTGGCCACCTTCGCCCGCGTCAACGAGTTCGGCTTCATCGAGTCGCCGTACCGCCGCGTCGTCGACGGCCGCGTCACCGACGAGATCATGTACCTCGCCGCCGACGAGGAGGAGGAGTACGTCGTCGCCCAGGCGAACACGCCGGTCAACGCCGACGGCACCTTCGCCGAGGAGCGCGTGCTCGTGCGGCGCTCGCCGCAGGCCGCCTCGCTCGAGGACCTCCGCCTCCAGCTGGAGCGGGACATCTTCTTCGGCGCCACCACCGACATCCAGTACGTGCCCGGCGCCGAGGTCCAGCTCATGGACGTCTCGCCCCGCCAGATCGTCTCGGTCGGCACCGCGCTCATCCCGTTCCTCGAGCACGACGACGCCAACCGGGCCCTGATGGGCGCCAACATGCAGAAGCAGGCCGTGCCGCTGGTGCGGGCCGAGGCGCCCTACATCGGCACCGGCATCGAGCCCCGCGCCGCCCGCGACGCCGCCGACATGATCATCGCCACCGACGACGGCGAGGTCCTCGAGGTCGACGGCCGCATGGTCACCGTCCAGTACAAGACCCAGGGCAAGCGGGTCTACAAGCTGAACAAGTTCGAGCGGTCCAACCAGGACACGTGCATCAACCAGCGCCCGATCGTCACGACGGGCCAGAAGATCAGCGCCGGCGACATCCTCGTCCACGGCCCCAGCACCGACAACGGCGAGCTGGCCCTGGGCAAGAACCTCCTCGTGGCCTTCATGCCCTGGGAGGGCTACAACTTCGAGGACGCCATCATCCTCTCGCAGCGCCTGGTGAAGGACGACGTCCTGACGTCGATCCACATCCACGAGCACGAGATCGATGCTCGTGACACCAAGCTCGGCCCCGAGGAGATCACCCGGGACATCCCGAACCTGAGCGAGGACATCCTCGCCGACCTCGACGAGCGCGGGATCATCCGCATCGGCGCCGAGGTCGAGGCCGGCGACGTCCTGGTCGGCAAGGTCACGCCGAAGGGCGAGACCGAGCTCACCCCCGAGGAGCGCCTCCTGCGCGCCATCTTCGGCGAGAAGGCCCGAGAGGTGCGCGACACCTCGCTGAAGGTGCCCCACGGCGAGTCCGGCAAGGTGATCGACGTCCGGGTCCAGACCCGCGACGACGGCCACGAGCTGCCCCCCGGCGTGAACCAGCTGGTGAAGGTCTACGTCGGCCAGCGCCGCAAGATCAGCGTCGGCGACAAGCTCGCCGGCCGCCACGGGAACAAGGGCGTCATCTCCCGGATCCTCCCGATCGAGGACATGCCGTTCCTCGCCGACGGCAGCCCCGTCGACATCATCCTCAACCCGCTCGGCGTGCCGTCGCGCATGAACGTGGGCCAGGTCATGGAGGCCCACCTCGGCTACGCGGCCCGCTGGGGCTGGGACACCGAGAAGTCCGGCAAGGTCGGCGACGAGCCGATCCGCACCGAGAAGAAGACCCGCCCCGCCACCCCGCCCGCCAAGCTGATCGCCACCCCGGTGTTCGACGGCGCCTTCTGGGACGAGGAGGCGGCGGCCAAGAAGCACCCGACGATCCAGCAGATCCTGATGGGCCTCACGCCCGAGTCGCCCCACGAGGAGTACGGCGACGGCGGCCGGCTGATCCAGGCCAACGGCAAGACCACGCTCTACAACGGGCGCACCGGCGAGCCGTACGACAACCCGATCACCGTCGGGTACATGTACATCCTCAAGCTGGCCCACCTCGTGGACGACAAGATCCACGCCCGGTCCACCGGCCCCTACTCGATGATCACGCAGCAGCCCCTGGGCGGCAAGGCGCAGTTCGGCGGGCAGCGCTTCGGTGAGATGGAGGTGTGGGCCCTCGAGGCCTACGGCGCGGCCTACTGCCTGCAGGAGCTGCTCACCATCAAGTCCGACGACGTCCTCGGCCGCGTGAAGGTCTACGAGGCGATCGTCAAGGGCGAGAACATCCCCGAGCCCGGCATCCCCGAGAGCTTCAAGGTGCTCATCAAGGAGATGCAGGCCCTCTGCCTCAACGTCGAGGTCCTGGCCACGGACGGCAACGAGATCGAGATGCGCGAGCTCG
>DATAGR010000277.1:0-2012 GCA_036263575.1 Aquihabitans sp.
CGTGCTGCTCGCCGCCTGCGGATCGAGTGGTGGTGACGGCGACGCGGCGGCGACCACCACCACCGAGGCGGCGGCGGCGGCCCAGGCCGCGCCGAGCACCACCGAGGCGGAGGAGGCGACCACCGACGCCGACGCCGGAGCTGAGGCCGAGGCCGACGTCGATGCCGACGAGGCCGGCGAGGACTACCAGGCGCTGGTCGAGGACATGGACGCCACCATCGACGACGAGTCGTCGGCCCGCGACGCCGCCGCGGCCGAGAACGACCTCGATGCAGCCATCGAGGGCATCGGCGAGCTACGCGACAAGCTGTTCGCCTTCGACGAGGAGCTCCGCGACCTGGAGGTCCCCGACGACGCCGTCGAGGCGATCAACGCCGTGCTCGAGGCCGACGGCGCCTACATCGAGGTGCTCGACGAGTACGCCGCCATCACCGAGATCAGCGAGTACAACGAGCTGCTCGACCCCGAGGAGGGCGCCCGCGACGACTGGGAGGACGCCGTCAACGCAGCCGCCGAGGAGCTCGACGTCGACGGGGTCGAGGAGGGCCTGAACGGCGAGGGCCAGGGCGGCGTCACCGAGGGGGACGGCACCGAGGACGAGGGCGCCGAGGAGGAGACGGACGTCGCGAGCAACGAGGGCGTGTCCGCCGGCGAGACCATCTCGAGCGGCTCCTGGTCGATGGAGGTGCCCGAGGGCTTCACCGGGTCCGAGGTCGGCGGCATCCTGAGCATGACCGGGCCGAACGACTCGGTGCTCGGGCTCTACACCGTGACCCCGCAGGGCGGCGCCACCACGCTCGAGGACGTGGCGAAGAACTCGATCGAGGGCGGCGCTGCCAAGAACGGCTACGAGATCACCGGGGGGCCCGAGACCGCCCAGGTCGGGAGCTACGAGGGCGTGAGCTACTACTACGTCTACGACGGCGGCACGGCCGGCATCGACATCTACTTCCAGGCCGACGACGGCGACTTCTACCTCGTCAGCCTCGACGGCGCCGACACCGACATGGAGGTCCTGTCCACCGCCCTCGCCGAGGTGCTGCCGACGGTGGCCATGGCGGGCTGAGGAGGCGGCGCGCCGGGTGCCCGAGGGCGTCCCGGTGCGACGGGTCTGCCACCGCGATCAGGGCCCGGGCCCGCTCGGCGAGCGATCGCCCTCGGAGCTCGGCAACGCCGTGCTCGGTGACGACGTGGTCGACGGTGTTCTTGATGGTGGTCACCACCGAGCCCGGGGCCAGCGTCGGCACGATGCGCGACCGGCCGTCGCTCGTGGTCGACGGCGTCACGATGAAGGCCTGGCCCTCCTCGGCGTACATGGCGCCGCGGGCGAAGTCGGCCTGGCCGCCCGACGAGGACCAGTAGCGGCCGGCGATGGTCTCCGAGGCGCACTGGCCGAGGAGGTCCACCTCCGTCGTGGCGTTGACCGAGGCGAAGCGGCCCATGCGGGCGATGACGCGGGGGTCGTTGACGAAGTCGACGCCCAGGAGCTCGACCGACGCGTTGTCGTCGAGCCAGTCGTAGAGCCGGCGGGTGCCGAGGCAGAACGTGGTGACGATGCGGTTGCGTCGCACCTCCTTGTTCACGCCCGTGACGACGCCGGCCTCGACCAGGTCGACCATGCCGTCGTGCAGCAGCTCGGTGTGGATGCCGAGGCCGCGGTGGTCGCGCAGCGCGTCGAGCACCGCGGCGGCGATGGAGCCGATGCCGACCTGGATCGTGGCGCCGTCGGGGATCCGCTCGGCGACGTGGGCGGCGATGGCCCGGTCGACGGGGCGGGTCTGCGGCCGGGGCACCTCGACGAGCGGCCGGTCCGACTCGCACCAGCCGACGACCTGGGAGTGGTGGATCACGTTGGCCCCGTGGGTGCGGGGCATCTGCGGCGTCGCCTCCAGGAAGAACGGCACCCGCCCGATCAGCGAGGCCACGTAGTCGGCGTTGGTCCCCAGGCTGAAGTAGCCGTGGCGGTCGGGCGGCGAGCACGCGGCCACGACCAGGTCGCACGCCCCGCCGCG
>DATAGR010000278.1:0-2096 GCA_036263575.1 Aquihabitans sp.
AGCGCAGTGGCGTGCTCGGCGGGCACCGACACCTCCAGCCCATCCTCGCCGGTGTAGCCCGTGCCGGCCACGGTGCACTCGACGCCCTGCCATGTGCTGGTCAGCACGCGGAACCGGCCGACGGTGGCCGCCTCGGGCCACGTGGGGGCCAGGAGCCGGCGGGCGGCGGGGCCCTGCAGCGCCAGCACGGCCCGGGTGGCGGTGACGTCGACCGCCCCCTCCCCCAGCGCGCCCACGACGCCCTCGGTGTTCGACGCGTTGGGCATGACGTCGAAGCGGTCGTCGGCGACCCACCACACGATGATGTCGTCGACGACCGATGCGTCGTCGGCGTCGAGCAGGTGCGTGTACTGCGCTCGCCCGGGCCCGACGCGGGTGAGGTCGTTGGTGAGCGCGGCCTGCAGGCGGTCCAGCGCCCCGGCGCCGGTGATGCGCACCGTGCCCAGGTGGCTGACGTCGAAGACGACGGCGGCCTCCCGGCAGGCCCGGTGCTCCGCCAGCGTCCCGGCCGGGTACGACAGCGGCATGTCCCACCCGCCGAACGGGACCATCTTGGCGCCGAGCGAGCGGTGGGCGGCGTCGAGCGGCGAGGTGCGGTGCGTCACGCGGCGACCCTAGTGGGACCTCGCGATCACGCCGCCGGGGGGTCGTCGGCGCGTCGCGGCGCCGGCGCGTCGGCCGGCGAGGCGAGCAACCCCAGCGGCTCGACCGCCGTGCCCGCCCTGGTCGAGGGGTGGTCGGCGCCGTGCTGCTCGGGCGGTTCGAGCCCGTACTTGGCGAGCAGCTGGAGGTAGTCGCGCTGGTAGATGAGCGTGATGTCGACCTCGGGGTGCAGGGCTCGCAGCTGCCGCAGCTTGCGGTTCTTCTTGGTCACCAGGCGCTGGTCGAGCGTGGTGACCTCGATGTAGCGGTCGTGGTCGGGCAGCCAGAAGTCGGGCGCGAAGGCGGACGTGGGGTGGCCGTCGGCACCACGGTCCAGCACGAAGGTGTGCGGCTCGTACTCCCACCGGACGGCGTAGAAGTCGAGCAACCGGGCGAGCTGGCGCTCGGCGTTGTGCGCGAAGCGGACCTGCTCGTAGGGCAGCCCGACGGTGACGGGCGCCGGCGGGCGACCGGCGGCGGCCAGGGTCAGGCCTCGGCGGCCGCGGTCCGGGGCGAGGTGGGGACCTCGGGCCGGACCGCCCCGGAGGGCCCGGCCGACGGGAAGAGGTCGACGATCGCATCGTCGACCTCGCGCTGGACGCCACCGAGGGAGAGGACGCTGCCCATCACGAACTGGCCCTGCTTGAGCACGTCGACCAGCTCGTCGTCGTCCCGCACCAGCACGGCCGACCCGCCGGTGATGACGAGCTGGGCCGACGCGACGTCCTCCCCCAGCTGCTCACGCAAGTAGGCGAAGACGGTGCGCACCGACTCGAGCTTGATCCCGGCGTCGAGGAGGGTCTTGATGACCTTGAGCTCGAGGAGGTCCCGGTAGGAGTACTGGCGACGGCTGCCGCTGCCGGCGGCGTCGGTGACCGACGGGCGGACGAGGTCGGTCCGGGCCCAGTAGTCGAGCTGGCGGTACGTGATGCCGACGATCTCCGCCGTCTTCTTGCCGCTGTAGTGCTGGGTCACAGCCGTCTCCCGATGCCCGTCCCGCACGCTCGGAGGGAGCACACGGGTGAAGTTACGCAGATGTCACCCTACGGAACGCATCGCGCGCGGTCAATGGGACGCCCGGCGCGGCCCGGTCCCGGCCGACCGAGCACGCCGCTACTGGGTGCGGGAGCTGAGCACCACGACCGAGGGCGGGCTCGTGGTGTAGCGGACCTCCACGACGGCCTCGGCGACCACGGTCCCGCCGTCCGGGTCCGTCGAGGTCGAGGTGATCTCGACCCGTCGGCTGGTGATCGGCGACGGGGCGGTGCCGAAGATCGTCCCGCCCGTGACGGCGGCGCTCAGCTTGAGGTCCAGGTCGTTGATGACCGCCCCGCCCCGGAACACGCTCGAACCGTTGGGCCCGTCGAGGGCGACGTCGACGGTCGGCGCGTAGAAGAGCCCGTGCAGGGCGATGGCCGGGTGGCCGTTCTTGGTGTCGAAGGCGAACCGGTCGT
>DATAGR010000279.1:0-1571 GCA_036263575.1 Aquihabitans sp.
GGCGCTGGCCGGGCGCGACGCCGGGGTCGTCGGCCACCCGATGGCCGAGGCGGCGCTGGCCACGGCCCGCACCGACGCCGCGCTGCGGCGCCGCGGCGTCCGGTTGGTGGACGAGCTGGGGGCGCGCCACGGCCGGCCTCGGGAGGCGGTCCCCGCCACGGCCGTCGTGGGCCGGGCCGACACGGTCGACGACGTGCTCGCCGCGGTCGCCGCCCGGGTGGGGGAGGGGGCCGCCCTGGTGAAGCTGAAGGTGACGCCCCGACCCGCCGACCTCGACGCCGTGGCCCAGGTACGGGCGGCGTGGCCCGACCTCGCCCTGGCCGTCGACGGCAACGGCTCGCTCGACCAGCGGTCGCTGTCGGTCCTCGACGGGCTCGACCTCGCCTACGTCGAGCAGCCGGCACCGGCCGACGACCTCCTGGCGTCGGTGTCGATGGCCGGCCGGCTGGGCGCGCCGATCGCGCTCGACGAGTCCGTGACCTCGCTCGCCTCGCTCCGCACGGCGATGGCCCTCGGGGCGGGGCGGCTGGTGAACGTGAAGCCGGCCCGGGTGGGCGGCGTGCACCTGGCCGCCGACCTGGCCCGTGCCGCGGCCGACGAGGGCTGGGGCGCGTTCGTCGGCGGGATGCTCGAGACGGGGGTCGGTCGGGCCGCCGCCGCCGCGGTGGCCGCCCTGCCCGCTTGCACCCTGCCGACCGACCTCGGCCCCTCGGACCGCTACCTCGACGACGACGTGACCGAACCCGTGGTGGTCGACGAGCGGGGCCGCCTCGTCGTCCCGACCGGCCCCGGCATCGGCGTGGCCGTCCGGGGCGAACGCATCGACGAGCTCGCCGTGGACCGGCTCGTCCTCCGCCCGTGAGCGCGGCCGGCGGCTGGGCGTCCGAGCACCACCGGGGCTCGGCGGGCGCCTTCCACGGGCGGGACCTGCCGGACCCGGTCGAGCGGGCCGTGTGGTGGTTCGAGGTGGCGGCACCCGCCGTGGTCCTGGGCAGCACCCAGCGCCCGGAGGTGGTCGACGCCGCCGCCGCCCGCGCCGCCGGCGTCGAGGTGGCCCGCCGTCGCAGCGGCGGTGGGGCGGTCTGGCTGGCGCCCGGCGTGGCCACGTGGGTCGACGTCGTGTTGCCCGCCGGCGACCCGGCGTGGGAGGACGACGTCGGCCGGGCCGCCGGCTGGCTGGGTCGGGCGTGGGTCGAGGCGCTGGGCGCGCTCGGCGTGGCCGGGGCGCAGGCGCACGAGGGGCCGATGGTGCGGACGCCGCACTCGGACCTGGTGTGCTTCGCGGGCCTGGCGCCGGGCGAGGTGACGGTGGACGGCCGCAAGGTCGTCGGGACCTCCCAGCGCCGGACCCGGCGTGGCGCCCGCTTCCAGTGCGCGCTGCTCCACGAATGGGACCCGGCGCCGCTCGTCGACGTCCTGGCGGTCCCCGGCCCGAGCCGGCCGGCCCTCGTCGCCGAGCTGGCCGACGTGGCGGCCGGCGTGGGCGCGGTGGCGCCCGAGGCGGTGGTCGGCGCCCTGCGCGCCGCCCTCGTCGACGCCGCCTGACGCACGACGGGGGCCCGGCTCGGGCG
>DATAGR010000280.1:0-2648 GCA_036263575.1 Aquihabitans sp.
TGGGCCTGGGCGTGTCGGTGATCTGGTTCAGCCTGCTCGTGCTCCTGCCGCTCACCGCGGTGCTGGTGGAGACGTCGGAGCGCGGCTGGTCCGGCTTCTGGGACACCGTGACCAGCGAGCAGACGGCCGCCGCGCTGCGCCTCACGGTGGGCCAGGCCCTCCTCGTCACGGCGGTGAACGTCGTGATGGGCACGATCATCGCCTGGGTCCTGGTGCGCGACGAGTTCGTCGGCAAGCGGGCGCTGGAGGTCGTGATCGACATCCCGTTCGCCCTCCCCACGATCGTGGCCGGGCTGGTGCTCCTGTCGCTCTACGGGCCCAACAGCCCCGTGGGCGTCGACGTCGCCAACACCCGGACCTCGGTGTTCCTCGCCTTCCTGTTCGTGACGCTCCCGTTCGTCGTCCGGACCGTGCAACCGGTGCTGGCCGAGCTCGAGGGCGAGGCCGAGGAGGCGGCGGCGTCGCTCGGCGCGAGCCGGGCCACCACGTTCCGGCGCATCATCCTGCCGAGCCTCGTACCGGCCATCAGCGCCGGCGCCGCCCTGTCCTTCGCCCGCGCGATCAGCGAGTACGGCTCGCTCGTCCTGCTCTCGGGCAACCTCCCGCTCGAGACCGAGGTCGCGTCGGTGCGCATGCTCAGCTACATCGAGAACGGTGACCTGGCCTCGGCCTCCGCGGTGGCCTCGATCCTGCTCCTGATCGCCCTGCTGGTGATCGTGGCGCTCGACGTCATCCAGCGCCGGGTGGCTCGTCGTGGCTAGCCGTCACGCCCGGCGGAAGGGGCCGCTGACCTACGTCTTCCGTGTCGTGGTCGTCGCGTACCTCTTCTTCCTCGTCGCCTGGCCGGTCAGCCTCATCGCCAGGGAGACCTTCGCCGACGGCACCACGGCACTGCGCACCGCCCTGGGTGACGCGTCCATCACCTCGGCGCTCCAGCTGACGGCGATCGTCGCCGTCCAGGCGGTGCTGATCAACCTGGTCTTCGGCGTCGGCATCTCCCTGCTGCTCACCCGCTACGAGTTCCGCGGCAAGCGCCTCCTGAGCGCGCTGATCGACCTGCCCCTCTCGGTGTCGCCGGTCGTGGTCGGCCTCGCCATCGTCCTCGTCTACGGCGGGCGCGACGGCTGGTTCGGCCCCGGCCTCGAGTCGGCCGGGTTCCAGGTCGTGTTCGCCACGCCCGGCATGGTGATGGCCACCGCGTTCGTCTCCCTGCCGCTCGTCATCCGAGAGGTGGTGCCTGTGCTCGACGAGATCGGCACCGAGCAGGAGCAGGCCGCCCGCAGCCTCGGCGCCGGTCCCGTGCAGACGTTCCGTCGGATCACGCTGCCCGGCATCAAGTGGGCCGTCGTCTACGGCGTCGTGCTCAGCCTGGCCCGCTCGCTCGGCGAGTTCGGCGCCGTCAAGATCGTGTCGGGCAACTTCGAGGGCCAGACCCAGACGGCGACCCTCGCCGTCGAGCAGAAGTACCAGGACTTCCAACAGGCGAGCGCGTACGCCATCGCGTTCCTGCTCGCCGCGGTCTCCGTGGCGTGCATCGTGGTGGTGTCGATCATCCGGCCGTCACGAGAGGAGCAGGAGGGGCGATGAGCATCGAGATCCGTGACGTCAACAAGCGGTTCGGGGACTTCGTCGCCCTCGGCGACGTGTCGCTCACCATCCCGAGCGGTCGCCTCACCGCGCTCCTCGGCCCCAGCGGCGGTGGCAAGTCGACGCTCCTGCGCATCATCGCCGGGCTGGAGGAGGCGGACTCGGGCTCCATCGTGATCGAGGGCCGCGACGCCACCCACCTGCCGGCCCAGAAGCGCGACGTCGGCTTCGTGTTCCAGCACTACGCCGCGTTCAAGCACCTGACCGTGGCCCGGAACGTGGCCTTCGGCCTCGAGGTCCGCAAGCGCCCGAAGGCCGAGGTCCAGGCCAAGGTGGCCGAGCTCCTGGCGCTGGTGCACCTCGACCAGTTCGCCGACCGGCTGCCGTCGCAGCTCTCGGGCGGCCAGCGCCAGCGCATGGCCCTGGCCCGTGCCCTCGCCATCGAGCCCACCGTGCTGCTGCTCGACGAGCCGTTCGGCGCGCTGGACGCCAAGGTCCGCAAGGAGCTGCGCGACTGGTTGCGGCGCCTGCACGACGAGGTCCACGTCACCACCGTGTTCGTGACCCACGACCAGGAGGAGGCCCTCGAGGTCGCCGACGAGATCGTGGTCATCAACGACGGGCGCATCGAGCAGGTCGGGACGCCCGACCAGCTCTACGACGAGCCCGCCAACGACTTCGTCATGGGCTTCCTCGGACCGGTCACCCGCCTCGACGGCCAGCTCGTGCGCCCGCACGACCTGGTGCTCGACACGACCGATCCCCTCGACGGCTCGCGCACCGCCGCCGTCCACCGGCTCGTGCGCGTGGGGTTCGAGGTGCGGGTCGAGCTGCGGGTCGACGGCCAGGAGGTGCAGGCGGTGGTCACCCGCGCCGAGGCCCGCAACCTCGACCTGCGCGAGGGCGGCACCCTCTGGGTGCGCCCCGTGCTCGGCGCCGCCACCGTCCCCGTCGGCTGACACTCGTTGGCCGAGACGGCTGACCGCTGACCGGCTGAGGCTGGCCGGCTGAGGCTGGCCGGCAGGTGCGGCGCGGCGGCGGGGGGTCGGGTCAGACGGGGG
>DATAGR010000281.1:0-3385 GCA_036263575.1 Aquihabitans sp.
GTACCCCGAGGTCGCCGACGCGCTCCTGGCCGCCGGCACCACCGGCATCGCCTACGAGACCGTGCAGGCGGCCGACGGCACCCTGCCGCTCCTCGCACCGATGAGCGAGGTCGCCGGGCGCATGTCGGTCCAGGTCGGCGCCCACTTCCTCGAGCGCCACAACGGCGGGCGCGGCGTGCTGCTCGGCGGCGCCCCGGGCGTGCGGCCGGCGAGCGTCGTGGTGCTGGGCGCCGGGAACGTCGGCTGGAACGCAGCCTGGATGGCGGCCGGCCTCGAGGCCGAGGTCGACCTCCTCGACCGCAACATCGACCGGCTGCGCCACGTCGACCAGATCCAGATGGGCCGGGTCACCACCCTGGCCTCGAACCGGGGCCAGGTGGAGCGGGTCGTCACGTCGGCCGACCTCGTCATCGGGGCGGTGCTCGTGCCCGGCGGCAAGGCGCCGGTCGTGGTCGACGAGGACCTCGTCAAGGCCATGAAGCCCGGCGCGGTCATCGTCGACATCGCCATCGACCAGGGCGGCTGCATCGCCACCTCCCGCGAGACGTCGCACCACGACCCGGTGTTCGAGCGACACGGCGTGGTGCACTACGCGGTCGGCAACATGCCCGGTGCCGTGCCCCACACCTCCACCTACGCGCTCACCAACGTCACGCTCCCGTACCTCGCCGAGCTGGCCTCGCTCGGCGTCGAGGCCGCCGTGCGGCGCGACGCCGCCCTCGCGCTGGGCGTGAACACGCTCGGCGGGGAGGTCGTCAACCGCCCGGTGGCGGAGGCCCTCGGCCGGCCCCACCGCCCGCTCGACGAGCACGCCGCGCTGGCGGGGGTGCGCTGACGTGGGCACCGGGGGGACCCGATCGACCGCGCCGGTGGGGCGGGGCGAGCGCAACGGGCGGACCGGGAGCCGGGCCGCCGCGGCACCGCCGCTCGACGAGATCGACAAGGCGATCGTCCGCGCCCTGCAGGTCGACGGGCGCATGTCGTACGCCCGCCTCGGTCCCGAGGTCGGGCTCTCGCAGGCGGCGGTGCGCCAGCGCGTCCAGCGCCTGATCGACTCCGGCGTCATGCAAGTCGTCGCCGTCACCGACCCGCTGTCGATCGGCTTCACCGTGCAGGCGATGATCGGCGTGCGCGCCGATGGCGACCTGCGCTCCCTGGCCGCGAACCTCGGCGCCCTCGCCGAGGTCGACTACGTCGTCATCGCGTCCGGCGGCTTCGACCTCCTGGTCGAGGTCGTGTGCGAGGACGCCGACCACCTCATGGTCCTCCTCAACGACGTCATCCGGGCCACCCCGGGCGTCCGCAGCGCCGAGGCCTTCACCTACCTCGACCTCGTGAAGCAGACCTACTCGTGGGGCACCCGCTGACCGGCACGGTCCCGTGGTGGAACCGGGCGCGGCGCACGGGCTAGACCGTCCGCCCGAGCACCACCGCCGCCCTGCCCGAAAGGCCCTGCCCCATGTCCCGACGCCGCCGCGCCTGGCTCGCCGCCCCCGTCGCCGCCCTCCTCCTCGTCTCCGCCTGCTCCGCCGGTGGCGACGACGAGGCCGACGACGCCACCACGACCACCGCGGCCGAGGGCGGCGGAGGCGGCGGCGAGGAGACCACCACCACGGAGGCCGAGGAGGAGACCACCACCACCGCCGAGGTCAGCGACGACCCCGACCAGGCCCTCGCCGACGCCGTCGACGCGACCCTCGCCGCCGAGTCGTTCGTCGTCGACTCGGAGGCCAACCTGCAGGTCGGCGACCAGGAGTTCCAGATCACCAGCCAGGGCGGCATCGACTACTCGGGCCCGGTGGCCGACGTCGCCATCGGCATCGACCAGGACGGCCAGTCCGGCGGGCTCGAGGTCCGCTCGGACGCCACCAACGTGTGGGTGCGGGCCGAGGGCTCCGCCGCCGCCTCGTTCGACATCCCCGAGGAGACCCCGTGGGTCGAGGGCGAGGCCAGCCGCCTCACCGAGTCCGAGAACTTCGACCAGGCCGACCTCATCGGGGTCCTGCTCGCCCTGCGCGCCGCCGAGGGCACCGAGGCCGGTGACACCGAGGAGATCGACGGGGTCGAGGCCACCCAGTACACGACCACCGTCGACTACGACGCCGCCGTCGAGGCCGCCGGCGAGGACGCCGACGCCTTCGAGAACGCCCTCTCGCTGACCGCCGACGGGCCCGTCTCGCTCGCCATCCAGGCCTGGGTCGGCGACGACGGGATCGTCCGCCGGTTCGAGCTCGAGATCGACGCCGGCAGCGCCCCGCTGGGCGGCGACTACCGCGTCGAGCTCAGCGGCGTGGGCGAGGAGGTCGAGGCGCCCGAGCCGCCCGACGACGCCGAGGTCCTCCGCGGCCCCGAGGCCGAGGAGCTGCTCGACCAGCTCATCAGCTGACCGGGCCGGCTGGCAGGATGGCGCCATGCGCCGCACGATCTTCACCGACGAGCACGAGATGTTCCGGAGCGCCTTCCGGCAGTTCGTCGGGAAGGAGGTCGTCCCCCACCACCTCCAGTGGGAGGCCGACGGCATCGTGCCCCGGCAGCTCTTCACCGCAGCCGGCTCGGCCGGGTTCCTGGGCACCGACGTCCCCGAGGCCTACGGGGGCGGCGGAGTGGAGGACTTCCGCTACAACCTGATCATCGGCGAGGAGGTGCAGCGCTCGGGCACCGGCGGCGCCGGGCTCGGCATCACGCTCCACAACGACATCTGCCTGCCGTACTTCCTCTCGCTGGCCACCGACGAGCAGAAGGAGCGCTGGCTGCCCGGCATCGTGTCGGGCGAGCTCATCACCGCCATCGCCATGACCGAGCCGGGCATCGGCTCGGACCTGGCCTCCATGGGGACGACCGCGATCCGCGACGGCGACCGCTACGTGGTCAACGGCTCGAAGACGTTCATCACGAACGGCATCAACGCCGACCTCGTCATCACCGCCGTCAAGACCGACCCGACCCAACGGCACAAGGGCATGAGCCTGCTCGTGCTCGAGCGGGGCATGGCCGGCTTCGAGCGCGGCCGGAACCTGGAGAAGGTCGGCCTCCACAGCCAGGACACCGCCGAGCTGTTCTTCACCGACGTGCAGGTGCCCATGGCCAACCTGCTGGGCGAGGAGGGCCAGGGGTTCGTACACCTCGTCCGCAACCTGCCCCAGGAGCGGCTCTCCATCGCCGCCGCCGCCGTGGCCGCCAGCGAGGCGGCCCTCGGCTGGACGCTCGACTACGTGAAGGACCGCACGGCGTTCGGCCAGCCGGTCGGGTCGTTCCAGAACAGCCGCTTCCGGCTGGCCGAGATGCGCACCGAGATCGACATCGCCCGCGTCTTCGTCGACCGCTGCGTCGAGGCGCTCAACACCGGCGAGCTCACCGCCGAGGAGGCGGCCGAGGCCAAGTGGTG
>DATAGR010000282.1:0-1892 GCA_036263575.1 Aquihabitans sp.
CACGGCCGGGCCGGTGGCGCCGTCGAGCCAGCGACCGCCGGTGCACTCGGGGCTGAGGCGCCCCATCCCGGCCACGTCGGTGATCAGCTCGTAGATGCGGTCGGGCGATGCGGCGATCCGCAGCGACACCTCGTCGGCGCCGCGGGCGCTCGTCTCGGACATGGCCGGACGGTACCTGCACGTCGCGGCGGGCGCCCGGTCCCGTGGCCGCCTGCGGCCGGCGCAGGTCAGCCCGTGGCGTCGCGCTTGCCGGCGTACATCTGCTGGTCGGCGCGGTGCACGAGGTGCTCGGGCGACTCACCCGCGGCGCACACCGCCAACCCGAGCGACGCGCCCAGGTGCAGCTCGACACCGCCGACGGCGAACGGCTCGTCCAGCGCCCCGCGCACGCGTGCCGCCACGTCGTCGAGGTCCTCGGGGTCGTCGACGACGATGCAGAACTCGTCGCCGGCGTAGCGCGCCACCGAGCCGTCCGGCCCGGTGGCCAGCGAGAGGCGCTCGGCCATGGCGACGAGCAGCCGGTCACCGGTGACGTGGCCGTGCGTGTCGTTGACCGCCTTGAACTGGTCGAGGTCGATGAACACCAAGCCGGGGTGGTAGCCGCGGTCCGACATGCGGGCGAGGTAGGCGAGCATGGCGTCGCGGTTCCAGACGCCGGTGAGCCCGTCGTGGTCGACGCGGTGGCGCAGCTCGGACTCCGTCCGGCGCCGGTCGCTGACGTCGCGCCCGATGGCGTGCACCACGCCGGCGTCGAGGTCGGGCAGGAGGTCGAGCTCGATCCAGACCAGGGAGCCGTCGCGGTGGACGGCGCGCACCTCGACGAGTTGGGCCCCGTCTCGGCGGTAGAGGTCGACGTCCGGCGGTCCGAACGGCCGGTCGTCGAGGTCGAGCAGGAAGGCCCGGTCCCGGCCGAGGAGCTCGTCGGGCGTGTAGCCCAGGATCGCCTCCGACGCCGGGTTCACGGCCCGGAGCGACCCGTCGAGGGAGAACGTCGCGACGAGGTCGCGCGAGGCGTTGAAGACGGCGCTGGCCGCGCGCCGCTGCTGGCGCGCCTGGCTGACGGTGTGGCCGATGAGCGCCCCGGTCAGCGTCAGCAGGACGACACGCAACGAGATGAAGGTGGCCGGGATCGAGAGGTCGTGGCGGCGGTGGACCTGGAACGACCAGGCACCGCTCATGGCCCCGCCGAGGAAGCCACCGACGATCCCGCCGCGGCGCCCCCACCTGGTGGCCGCCTGGGCGACGAGGATCAGCGGCAGCAGGCCCACCGGGTCGTAGGGGTCGCGCTGGAGGTTGACGAGGAAGACCAGCGTGGCCAGCGCGTCGCTGACCATGGCGACCCAGCCGATCGCGGCGAGCGCGGCGCCGGGTCGGGCCGCCCTTCCCTGCTCGCCGCTCCGGAGGGCCCAGCCGACGAGGGGCAGGGGCCGGCCGGCGGCCTCGGCCCGGAGCGAGATCCGGACCCAGGCGCACGTGAGGGCCACGAGGGCGACGGCGGCCCACCCGAGCACCCGGTCGTCGCCGTGGTAGAGCGCGGTCTGCACGGTCGCGACGGCGACGCACCAGGTGCGGCACCGCTGGATGCCGGTCTCGGTGTGCCGATCGGCCTCGAGCTCGGCCAGGTCCAGGCGTCGGGCGAGTGCCCGATCCGGGTCCAGGCGCGCGGTCATGGGTGGGACTACGGCCGCTCGACGGCCGGTCTCCAGGCTTCGTCACGGAAATGGTGCGAACGACCCATGGCGCCCCTCGATCCGGCGACCGGCGGTCGCCGAAGGCGGTGCGAGCGTGAGCGGCGACCCCGGACTAGAACAGGTTCTCGTTCGGAGCGACCGGGGAGCGGGCATGGCCCTCGAGGGCAAGCGGATCGTCATCACCGGGGCCACCGGCCAGGT
>DATAGR010000283.1:0-2231 GCA_036263575.1 Aquihabitans sp.
TCATCGACCGCCTGCTCGAGGCCACCGGCGCCATCGGCACGCCCGGCGCGGCCGGTCCGGCGGCCCCCACCCGCTGAACGACCGGCTGGACGACCGGCTGGCGCCGTCGGCGCGCTCGACGCCCGGCGCCCGTGTGCGAACGTGGGCGGGTGCAGCCGTCGCCCCCCACCTCGGCCGAGCCGTGGTGGCACCGCCGATCGCCATCGCTGGGGGTCTTCGTCGGCGTCCTCGTCGTGCTGGCCGTCGCCAGCCTCGTGCTCGGGGCCCGGGTGGTCGACGTGCTCCCCGAGGTCGGCAAGGACCAGCTCGGCGACGACCGGTGGAGCGACCCGCTCGGGGTCGAGCTGAACGGCCAGTTCCAGATCGCCCACCTGCCGGATTGCGCGGCCGGGTCCGTCACCCGCATCGCCCTCTGGGACTCCCGCAGCGAGCCCTACTGGGAGGTGGCCGGCCCCGCCGTGCCGCTCGAGGCCTTCGTCGTCGGCGCCGCCCCGGAGGGCTTCACCGAGGTCGTGAAGTTCCGAGCCCCGCCCGAGGGGGCGCTCCTCCGCCTGGTGGTGTTCCGGCGGGTCGGCGGCCCGGCGGGCATCCGCTACCGCAACGACGACCTCCGCTCGCAGCGGGTGATGAGCGGCTCCACCCTCACCGCCTACACGGTCGAGGGCTTCAAGACCGCGGCGGTG
Organism: Aquihabitans sp.; assembly: GCA_036263575.1. Classification (GTDB taxonomy): domain Bacteria; phylum Actinomycetota; class Acidimicrobiia; order Acidimicrobiales; family Iamiaceae; genus Aquihabitans. Next base: position 684 of record DATAGR010000283.1, read on the forward strand.
TGCGGCGACGGCGAGACCGACAACACCACGCCCGACGGCGCGCCGGCCGGCGACGTCGGCGGTGTCGGGGGCGCCCCGGCCGACGCCACCACCACGACCAGCCTCCCCGGGTAGCCCGCCGCCGGCTGCCGGCGACGGCCGGTCGGGACGCGCTCAGCCGAGCTGGGTGCGGCCCCGGTCGACGACGCCCTGGCGGCGCCGCTCGATCTCGCCCGGGTCGAGGCCGGCGCCCTGCCACTCGCTGGCGACGTCGGACTCGACGAGCCACGCCTCGCCGGCGGGCACCAGCGACCCGGCCGCGTACGTGGCGTAGATCTGGCGGACGGCGCGCTGGTCGCTCGACGCGATGTCGGCGGCCAGGCCGCGGGTGAAGCGCAGCAGGTCGTCGTGGGGGACGACGTGGTTGACCAGGCCCCAGTCGAGCGCGGTCTGGGCGTCGCAGAAGTTGCCGGTGGCGCTCATCTCGCGCGCCCGGCGGTAGCCGATGGCCTGGGGGAGCAGCACGGTCAGCCCCCACCACGGCTGGATGCCGACCCGGGCGTGGGTGTCGGCGAAGCGGGCCCGGTCGGAGGCGACGAGGAAGTCGCACGCCAGCGCCAGCTCGAAGCCGCCGGTGATGGCGGCGCCGTTGACCGCACCGATCACCGGCTTGGGGCCGGGCGGGAGCGGGCCGCGCTCGGCGACCGGGGTGTCGTCGGTGGGCTGGGTCTCGCTGACCGACTGGCCGCCCGATCCGAGCTCCTTCAGGTCGAGCCCGGCGCAGAAGGCGGGGTCGGCGCCGGTGAGGATCAGGACGTCGACGTCGTCGCTCGCCTGGGCGTCGCGCACCGCGCCCCGCAGCGCCTTGAGCAGGTCGCGCGACAGCGCGTTGCGGGCCTCGGGGCGGTTGAGGGTGATGGTGGCGATGCGGTCCCGCACCTCGGACAGCACGACGTCGGTCATGGGGGCTCCTGGGGGGTCGAAGGGTCAGTCGGACGGGTCCTCGGGCGGGAGGAACTCGAAGGTCAGGTCGCCGAGGCGGACCAGCGTCGAGGCGATCCACCCGCCCATGGAGCTGAAGTGCTCGTCGAGCTTGGAGCCGTCGGCCAGGACGTCCTCGTCGAGCTCGTAGGTGCCCTCGTAGGACACCTCGATGGCCCACTCCACGTCGTCGAGGTCGTCGCCGTGGATGATCTCGACGGTGGGGCCGGAGCGGCTGAGGCGCTCCTGGCCGATGAGGCTCGACTCCCGCGGGAGGACCGACAGCACCCGCTTGGGCTCGGGCGGTGCGGCGAGGCGCTGGATGCGCAGCACGATCTCGATCTCGATGCGCGGCGGCTCGTCGAGGGGCTCGCCGATGTACCAGGAGCGATAGGCGGTCTGGGCCCACGTGGGCCAGTCGAGCGTGATGTCGGCCCGGGCCCGCGGCGGCGACCCCTCGCCCGGCAGCGCGTAGGAGGTCTCCCAGGTGAGGTCGCCCAGCAGGACGTCGGCCTGGAACCGCTCCTCGAAGGCCTGCCGCTCGAGCATCGCGCCCTCGACGGTGTCGCGGAGGGCACCGATGGCATC
>DATAGR010000284.1:0-1657 GCA_036263575.1 Aquihabitans sp.
CTCGACCCGCTCGGCGACGCAGAGGTCGCCGAGCTGCTCCGCGCCCGTGGCGTCGCGGCCGACGCCGCCCGCCAGGCGATCGTCGAGCTGGCCGGCGGCAGCCCGTTGCTCGCCGTCCAGCTGGCCGACACGCTGACCGCCGAGGAGCGCAGCGGCGTCCACCCCGTCCCGGAGTCGCTGCGGGTTCCGGCCGAGGTGTCCGAGCTCTACCTCCGCCGGATGGACGGCCTCGGCGACGACGCCCGCCAGGCCCTCGCCGTCGCGTCGGCCGACGCCGGCGCCGGGGGCACCGCCACGCTCGCCGCCCTGGCCGTGCTGGGCCTCGGGCCGGCCGACCTCGAGGCGGCCGAGGAGCGGGGGCTGGTCGCGGTGGCGGCTGGCCACGTCCGCTTCACCCACCCGCTGGCCCGGTCCGCCGTGTACCAGGGCGTCCCCGGCCCGGTGCGGCGCCGGGCCCATGCCGCGCTCGCGGAGGCGGAGGCCGCCGGCGCCGGTGGCACCCGCGCGGTGCTGCACCGGGCGGCGGCCGCCGTCGGGTCCGACGACGAGCTGGCCGACGCCCTCGCCGATCTCGCCGCCGACGCGCTGCGCCGTGGCGCGGCCATGACGGCGGCCAGCCGAGGGGCCCAGGCCGCCACCCTGGCCGCCGACCCCACCCGCCGGGCCGACCTCCTCGTCGGCGCCGCCCGGGCCGCGCTGGTGGCCGGCGAGCCGCGACGTGCCCGCGAGTTCCTCGATGCCGCCCGACGCGCCGACGCCGAGCGGGCCGCCGACCTCGACGCCCGCCGCATCGAGATCCGCCTGGCGGTCGCCGCCGGCGAGGTCGAGGCGGCGTGGGCCCAGGTGGAGGCGGTGGACGCCGCCTTCTCGGCCACGGATCCCGTCGCGGTGGCCGAGCTGCTCGGCGAGGTCGCCCGCCCGCTGCTCCCGACGGCGCCGTTCGTGGCCGCCCCGCTCACCGAGCGGCTGTGGGAGCTCGCCGCCGACGCCGAAGAGCCGGCCCGCCTCTACGCCGAGGTGCTCTACGGCTGCGGCCGGTTCGTGCAGGGCGACGTCGAGGGGGCGGCCCGGCACACGGCGGCGTGGCCCGAGCTGCTCCGCCAGGAGGGTGCTGTCGTCACCGGCCCGTTCCTCGCCGAGTCGGTGGTGCTCTACCAGGCGTACAGCTACCAGGTCGCCGAGGCGTTCAAGCTCCTCGACGAGGTCGAGGGCCAGATCCGCCGCCACTGCGCGTCGGGCGCGCTCGTCTCGGTGCTGAACGCCCGCTCGCTGATCAGCTACGGGGTCGACCTCCGCGACTGCGTGGCCGCCGGCCGTGAGGCGCTCCACCTCTCCGAGGAGACCGGCCAACCGGGGCTCATCTCCGTCGCCGCCACCACGATCGCCATCGCGTCCGCCACCGTCGGCGACGAGGCGCTCACGACCGAGGTGTGCGACCGGCTGCTCGCGGCCGGCGACGAGCGCTCCGAGGTGTGGGCGCGAGCGGCGCTTGGACGGCTGCACCTCGTGCACGGGCGACCCGAGGCCGCCGTCGCCCAGTTCGCGCTGCTGCGCGAGCGGGTGGGGGAGCACAACGTGTCCTACGCCCAGTTCGAGGCGGACGAGGCGGAGGCCCTCGTCCGGGTCGGGCGCGTCGACGACGCGCGAGCCCTCCTCC
>DATAGR010000285.1:0-1697 GCA_036263575.1 Aquihabitans sp.
GAGGCCGACCGCCTGGTGGCGACGACCGCGGCCGAGGCGCGGATCTTGCTGGCGATGGGGTCGTCGCCCGAGCGCACGAGCGTCGTGCCGTGCGGTGTCGACCTGAGCCGGTTCCGGCCGGGCGGGCCGGCGCTGCCCCGCCGGCGCGGCCGGGCCCGCATCGTCGTGGCCAGCCGACTGGTGCCGCGCAAGGGCGTGGGCGACCTCATCGACGCCCTGCCCTCCGTCCCGGGCGCGGAGCTGGTGGTGGCCGGTGGGTCGCCGGCCGGCCTCGTGCTCGACGACGGCGAGGGCGCCCGCCTCCACCTGCGCGCCGAGGAGCTCGGCGTCGCCGACCGGGTGTCGTTCCTCGGCGCCGTGCCCCGGGATCGCATGCCGGCGGTGCTGCGCTCGGCCGACGTGGTGGCGTGCTGCCCCTGGTACGAGCCGTTCGGGCTGGTGGCGGTGGAGGCCATGGCGTGCGGTGTCCCGGTGGTCGCCACGGCGGTCGGGGGGCTGGCCGAGACCGTCGTCGACGGCGTGACCGGCCTGCACGTGGCGCCCCGTGACCCCGAGGCGATCGCCCTCGCCCTGCGCCGGCTCCTGGGCGACCCGTGCCTCCGACGCCGCATGGCGGACGCCGCGGCCCGCCGGGCCCAGCGCTACGGCTGGGACGACGTCGCCGCCGAGACGCTGCAGCTGGCCGAGGCCACCGTGGCCGCCGGCGTCGGCAGCCGGGAGGTCGGCCGGTGACCGCCATCCCGACCTCCCGCCTCCACCTCGACGCGCTGGGCCGCGCCCTCGACTCGTTCGGCCCGCAGGCCGCCCGCCTCGACCGCTGGGGCGTGCACCTCGCCGGCGTGCTCGGCGGCGGCGGGCGCCTGCTGGCCGCCGGCAACGGCGGGAGCGCCGCCGAGGCCCAGCACCTCACCGCGGAGCTCGTCGGCCGGTACTGCACCGAGCGCCGGCCGCTGAGCGCCATCGCCCTCCACACCGACACCTCGGCCACGACCGCGATCGGCAACGACTACGGCGGCGACGAGGTCTTCCGCCGCCAGGTGCTCGCCCACGGCCGGGCCGGTGACGTGCTCGTGGTCCTCAGCACCTCGGGGCGCAGCTCCAACGTGCTGGCCGCCGCGGAGGCGGGCCGGTCCGCCGGGCTCACGGTCTGGGGCCTCACCGGTCCGGCCCCGAACCCGCTGGCCGAGGCCGTCGACGACGTCGTCGCCGTCGACGCGCCCCACACCGCCACGGTCCAGGAGCTGCACCTCGTGGCCGTCCACCTCCTCTGCGCCGCCCTCGACGTCGCCCTGGGCGCGGCGACCCCCCTCGAGGCGGTGCACCGATGAGCGGGGCCCGACCGATCGTCGTCGTCGGCGACTCCCTCCTCGACCGCGACGTGCACGGCGTGGTCGAGCGGGTCTGCCCCGACGCGCCCGTGCCCGTCTTCGACCAGCGCGACGTCGTCGACCGCCCTGGCGGGGCGGCCCTCGCCGCACTGCTCGCGGCCCGCCAGGGATCGACGGTGACGCTCGTGACCGCCACGGCCGACGACGAGGCCGGCGAGACCCTGCGGGGCCTGCTGGCCGCCGAGGGCGTCGACCTCGTCGACCTCGGGCTGCTGGGCGCCACCCCTGAGAAGGTGCGCCTGCGCGCCGCGGGCCAGAGCCTGCTGCGCCTCGACCGGGGCGGCCCGCCCGGCGTCGGCCGCCGGTCGC
>DATAGR010000286.1:0-4802 GCA_036263575.1 Aquihabitans sp.
CGCCGGGGACCCCCAGACGATCGTCGGCTCGATCGGGCCCATGTACCGGGCCGCCCAGGCCGCGGGCGTCCGGCGCCTCATCCACCTGAGCACGGCCTCGGTCCACGGGCAGGCGCCGGCGCCGGGCACCGACGAGGCGACCCCGCTCTCGACGAACCAGCGGATCCCGTACAACAACGCCAAGGTGCGGGCGGAGCAGGAGCTGCTGCGGGCGCGCGCCGGCGGGACCGTCGAGGTGGTCCTGCTCCGGCCGGGGATCGTGCACGGGCCGCGATCGCAGTGGACGGGCGGCCTGGCCGACGACCTGCTCGCCGGTCGGGCCTCGCTCGTCGAGGGCGGCCACGGGATCTGCAACGCCGCCTACGTCGACAACGTCGTCCACGCCACCCGTCTCGCGTTCGACGCCCCCGACGTCGACGGCGAGGCGTTCCTGATCGGCGATCGGGAGCGCGTCTCCTGGCTCGACCTGTACCGCCCGGTCGCGACCGCCCTGGGCATCGACGTCGACGCCCTCCCCCGCCCCGCCGCCACGGACGTCGGCCGCACCTCCGTGACGCGACGCCTCCGCGGCTCGACGGCGTGGCGGCACCTCCCGGTCCCGCTGCAAGCCGGCCTGCGGGCGGCCTACCGGGCGACGCGCGACCCGGCGTCGCCCCACCCGATCGACGAGCCGCCGCCGCCGTCGCTCGAGCAGGTGCTGCTCCAGACGTGCGCCTGGGCCCTGCCGTGGGACCGGGCCCGCCACCGGCTCGGCTACGAACCGCCGGTGACGTTCGCCGAGGCATCCCGCCGGTCCGTGGCGTGGCTGGCCTTCGCCGGCTACCCGGTCGTCGCCCCGGAGCCCGGTTGAGCGTCTCGCCCCACCCCTCCGTGGCGGTCGTGGTCACGACCTACGACCACGCCCACTTCCTCGACGCGGCCATCGGCAGCGTCCTCGCCCAGACCGTCGCACCTGCCGAGCTGATCGTGGTCGACGACGGCTCCCACGACCGCCCGGAGGAGGTCACGCGCCGCCACCCGAGCGCCTGCCTCATCCGGCAGGCCAACGCCGGGCTGGCCGCAGCCCGCAACACCGGGTGGCAGGCGGCCTCCAGCGAGCTCGTCGTCTTCCTCGACGCCGACGACCGCCTGCTGCCCGAGGCCATCGCCGGCAACCTCGGCCGCCTGGCGGAGGCACCCGAGGCCGCGTTCGCCTACGGCGCCTACGTCGACGTGCACGTCCACGCCGGTCGCACCTCGGCGCCCTGGTTCGTCCCCGCCGTCGACGGCTACGAGTCCTTCTTGCGGGGCAACCCCATCGGGATGCACGCCACGGTCGCCTACCGGCGGAGCCACCTCGACGCGGTGGGCGGCTTCGATCCCAGCCTCCGCGCGTGCGAGGACTACGACCTCTACCTCCGGTTGGCGCAGCGCTTCCCCGTCGCGTTCGGCCCCGACCCGATCGCCGAGTACTGGCACCACGGCGCCAACATGTCGCTCGACGCACCGATGATGCTCGACGCCGCCCTGACCGTGCTCGGGCGCCACGAGGAGGAGGCCCGCCGGCGGGGCGCCGCGGCGGCGCACGACGAGGGCGTGGCGGCGTGGAAGCGGCACTACGTCGACGCCTGGGCCGCCCGCGCCCTCGTCGCCGCCCGCTCCCGTCGAGTCGACCGAGAGGTGCTCCGCCAGGGCGTGGCCCTCGCCCGGCTGGCGCCGGGGACCGTGGCCCGGGCGGTCGCCGTCGCCCCGTCGCGGCTGGCGCGGCGGGCCCGCCGCCGGCTCCGTGCCCGTGGACGGGGGCGGTCCTGAGCGCGCACCCCGCCGTCACCGCGATCATCATCGTGCGCGACGGCGAGGCCCACCTCGACGAGGCGATCGAGAGCGTGCTCGGGCAGACCCTCCCCGACTGGGAGCTCCTCGTGGTCGACGACGGCTCGAGCGACGCCAGCCGCGACATCGCCCGACGCCACGCCGCCTCGGATCCGCGGATCCGTGCGCTCGCCCACCCCGACGGGGCGAACCACGGCATGAGCGCCACCCGCAACCTCGGCATCTCACACGCCGCGGGCGACCACATCGGGTTCCTCGACGCCGACGACGTCTGGGAGCCGACCAAGCTGGCCGACCAGGTGCAGCTGCTCGCCGACCACCCCGACGCCGCCATGGTCTACGGCCGCACCCGCATCTGGCACAGCTGGACCGGCCGACCGGAGCCGGCCGACCGCTACGAGGACCTCGGCGTGGAGCCGGGCCGGGTCCACCACCCCCCGGTGCTGTTCCGCTCCCTCCTGCGCAACGTCCACCAGACGCCCACGACGTGCAACGCGCTCATCCGGCGGCCCGTCGCCCTGGCGGTCGGCGGGTTCGAGGACCGCTTCCGGTCGACGTTCGAGGACCAGGTCTTCTTCGCCAAGGTGCTCCTCGCCCACCCCGTCCACGTCTCGGACCGGTCGTGGGCCAGGTACCGCCAGCACGACGGGAGCAGCTCCGCCCGGACCGACCCCCGCGAGGAGCGCGCCGCCCACCTGCGCTACCTGCGGTGGGTGCGCGGCCACGTCGCCGCCCAGCACCCGTGGCACGTCGGCGACCGCCTCGCCGTCGAGCGGGCGCTCCTCTCGGTCCACGGCCGGCCGTTGACCCGGCGGGTCCGGCGTCGGCTCCGGCGGTGGCGGCGATGACCCCCACCGTGTCGATCGTGATGCCGTTCCGGGACGCCGCCGCCCACCTGGAGGAGGCCGTGGCCAGCACCCTCGCCCAGACCTTCAACGACTGGGAGCTCCTGCTCGTCGACGACGGCTCCACCGACCGCAGCCCGGCGATCGCGTCCGCCGCCGCCCGTGCCGATCCCCGCATCCAGGTCCACCGCCGGCCGCCCGGCGTGCCCGGCAACGCCGCCGCCGCCCGCAACGTCGGGATCGCCCACGCCTGCGGCGCCTTCGTCGCCTTCCTCGACGCCGACGACGCCTACGAGCCCGAGCGACTCGCGTCGCACCTTCGGGCCTTCGAGCGCCACCCTGGGGTGGAGGTGGTGTACGGGCCCACCCGCTGGTGGCACCCGGGCGCCGAGCACCTCGACGCCGTCGAGGACGTCCGGGCCGTCGCCGGGCGCGTCCACCGCCCGCCCGAGCTCCTCACCAGGGTCCTGTTGCTGCAGCGGGGCCAGGTCCCCTGCACGTGCAGCGTCACGATCCGTCGAGCGGCGCTGCAGCGCGTCGGCGGCTTCGAGGAGGCGTTCGAGCTCTACGAGGACCAGACCCTGTGGGTCAAGCTCCTGCTGCGGTGCCGCGCCTACGTGACCGACGAGGTCGGCGCCCGCTACCGCCAGCACGACGCCTCGACCACCGCCCGGTCGATCGCCGCCGGCCGCTACGACCGCATGCGCCCCCACGAGGCCCGCGAGCCGTTCCTGGCGTGGGTGGGCGAGCACGCCCGAGCCGACGGCCCGGTCGAGCCGTCGGTGGAGCGGGCGCTGCGCCTGGCGCTGGCCCCGTACCCCGGACAGGAGGCCGCGCTCACGCCGGGCGACCGCGTGGCCCGGACGGCGTGGCGCTCCGCCGACCGGTTGCGGACCCTGCCCCGGCGAGCCCGCCGCAAGGTGCGGAAGCTCACCGGCGCACGGCGCGAGCCGTGACGATGACCGGGTAGGCGTCGTCGACGACGTCGAGCTTGCGGGTGTCGACCTCGCTGAGCGCCAGGCCCTGCAGGAAGGTCGTCGCCGCGTAGACGTTGCCGTGGCCGGCCACCTCGACCTCGCGCGAACCGAAGGCGTCGCCGAGCAGCCGGCCGACGGCGGCCGGCGTCATCGACCAGAACCAGTCGGCGCCCCACTCGCCCCGGTCGACCTGGCTGATGCCGGGGACGGTGAGCAGCAGCACGCCGCCCGGCACCAGCGCCCGGTGCAGCGCGGCCGCTGCGGCGCGCAGGTCGTAGACGAGGTGGAGCGTCTGCGTCAGCACGATGCAGTCGAAGGCGCCGTCGGGCAGCACGTCGGGTCGGCTGAGGTCGCCGACGATCGTGGCCGCAGGGTTGTCGGCGTGCACGTGCAGGACGTCCTGGCGGGTGATCGCGGCGCCGCCGAAGCGCTCGGAGTAGGCGGCATCGCCGACCTCCAGCACCCGGCCCCGGATGTCGGCGCGGTGCCGCTCGAGGAACTGCTCGACGTAGTGGCGGTCGACCGGCAGGCCCCGACGCCACCCGAAGTCGCCCGACACCGGGGCGGTGCTCGTCAGATCGCCGAGGTCCACTCGACCCAGCCGCGGGCGACGGCGCCGGCGCAGCCCCTCGGGGAGGTGCCGGGCGATGGGCCCGGGCAGGCGATCGAGCGCGGCGCGTGCCACCGTGCGGACCGCGGCGCGAGCGGTCCGGCGGGGCGATCGCCCGCCGCTGAGCGATGGCCCCCTGCGCACGCGGCGAGGGTAGCCCGAAGGCCCCCGAAGTAGGGTCTGGCCGCACGCGCAGCTCGGTGAAAGACGGCTGACCTCGGTGAACCCGATCGATCCCCCACGCCGCACCGCCGGCGCAGACGTGGCCGGCGACGAGGGCGGCCTCCGGGACTGGGTCGTGAACACCGCCCCCACCCGGCGGTGGCCGGCGCTCCAGCTCGACCAGGTCTGGACCCATCGAGAGCTCATCTTCTTCTTCGCGCTCCGCGACCTGCGGGTCCGCTACAAGCAGGCCTTCCTGGGCGTGGCGTGGGCGGGCATCCAGCCGCTGCTCGGCGCGCTCACCTTCACCATCGTCTTCAACCGGCTCGCCGACGTCGACGTGGAGGGCGCGTCGTACTTCGCGTTCGCGCTGCTCGGGTTCGGGATCTGGTCGTA